>WJJX01000106.1 GCA_014729445.1 Candidatus Moraniibacteriota bacterium
AAACCCAGCTGACATCGAGATAAGTATAAGACCAAGCTCCCAATTTTTCATTAAGCCACAACGGATGAGTAAACGACTCGAAAATCAAAACACCGATACAAACAATCCCGTATTTTAATAACACTTTTTTATCCTTTTTATAAGCCAGAAAAAGAAGCAAAGCGGAAATAAAAATCACAAATACTTCAAATAAAATAATTTCCAAAGTGGCTTTTTTATCAAAAAGTTCGGCTTGGCGGGAAAAAAAATAAAAAAATCCTTTATCCATTTTGTTTATTTATTTTTATATGATGACCTCATTTGCTTTTTTAAGTATTTCATTAAGTTTAAAAAATCAAAAACTATCCCTGGAAATATACTTATGATCCTTATATTTACTCCTTTTTAATTTACACCCGCCCCAGGCCGCTTTTTGATAAATATCAATCTCGCTCATTTTATCCCAAATTTGATACAAAGGCTCTCCTCTGATATTCCCCATTTTCTTGTGATTAAAATCGCAGGGAGAAATATCTCCAAAAGGCGACACATAAAAATAACTGACTCCTCCGGCACAGCCGGTACTTCGATGACTCGTCGAATAAGAATAAACCAAAACTCCGGGATAACCGTAATCCTTATTATATTTTTCACTTGCTTTTATCATTTCCTCAATCCAATCCAAATCATCCATTATTTCCCAACAATGTTTCATTCTCCCTGTCGGCACCACATCAAAAAATAAAACCTCATGCACATCGATTTTTTTTCCGAATTCGACTATTTTATCAAAATCCCCGTTTGAAAATCCCTCTTTTGAAATACAACAGGAAATCCCAACACTCAACCCCGCCTTTTTGGCTTCCCTAATTCCGGCTAAAGCCTTTTTAAAAACGCCTTTTTTGTTTCTGATTTTATCGTGTTTTTTTGCGTGAATCGAATCCAAACTTACATAAACTCCATCCAATCCGGCTTTCTTCAGAGAAAAAGCCTTTTCTTTAAGCCTTGTCCCATTGGTAAATAGAATAGCGGTTGATAAATCCTTATCTACAGATTTTAAAATTTTTAGAAAATCATTTCTAATCAATGGCTCGCCGCCCACAAAATTAATCACCGAAACCCCCATTTCCTGAGCTTCTTTTATTACGGACCTGCATTCCTTTGTACTTAAATCCCGTCTTTTTTTCATTTTACTATCGTCAAAAAAACTGCAATGAGAACAAGCCGCGTTGCATTTGGAGGTTACGGCAAAGCTCATTAAATTTGGGGTGTTTCTGTTTTGAATTATTTTAAACAAAGCTCTGCCGAAAAAATTCGCCGCCGGTTTGGAAAAAAGAGCCGGCGTTGAAAGCGAATAAACGGGAAAACCGTCTCGAAAATCAATGATTTTATTATGCCCCAAATAAATTCGATAAATATTATCGCTCATAAACTTTGCGTATTTCCCCGATTTGAACAAAAAAGACCAAAATAACCTTAATTCTCTTAAAAATTTTTTCATTTTTACTTTTAAAAATAATCTGCAATAATAAAAAATCAAAATCAAATATAGTTTACCTTAATAGATTTACTTTAGTCTTTAAGACAACTATATCTTGCGAGATGTTCTTCCCCTGTCGTTCGCGAACGACAGGGCGGGAAAACATCGTTAAAATAAATTGATTAATATCATAACAAAACTTAACTTTCATGAAGAATATTTTAATTTATATTAAAGAAAGATTTCCGATTTTACCAGCCTTGATATATTGCGTCTTATTTATCCTTACGATTTTCGATTTTTTTCAAAATTATAATCCGATAAATATTTTTCTTTTAACCGTTTCGCTCTTTCTTTTTCTTTTTTCAATCAGACTCCAGGACGAAATCAAAGATTATCAATACGACAATCAAAAGCACCGGGAAAGACCGCTTCAGCGAGGAATCATTTCTCTTGAAGCCATTAAAAATCTGCTTCTTATAACAATTATTATTCAAGTCTCAATTCAAGCGGTTTTCTTTTTTGAATATTTTAGAATTTTTCTAATTATCGCCTTCTACAATCTAATGATTTTCAAAGAATTTTTCATAAAAAAATTCCTGGATAATCACATTTTTATTTATCTAATATCTCATCAATTTATCTTTTTCTTAATCATCTATTACTTTATGCAAATCGCCTCCCACAAAAACCTCGAATTTAACCGGACCGCCGTTTTATTCTCTATCTCTCTCTTTTTCGTTCCGCTGCTTTGGGAGATCGGCCGAAAAATCAAACACCGCTACTCAAGCAACAACGCCCCGACCGACGATACTTATGTCTATTACCTAGGAAGAAAAAAAGCCTTCGCTTTCCTAATACTGCTTTTTATTGCCCAAACCCTGCTGATTTTAAGCTATAAACAACAATACACATTCCCTCTCGCCCTTTACTTTGGAGCAATCATTTCAATTATCGCCGTTTATCTCCAAAAACCCAAACCAATCTACAACCAAAGCCCCAATTGGAGCGCCGGATTAAGTCTTTTTAGTTTGATTGTAATGTTAAGTTAAATTTTAAAAAATGTCGGATAATCAAAAAATAAATCAAACCCCCATCGGCCCCAAAGCAAAAACTCTGTTTTGGTTTAAAAAAAATAAAATCAAAACGCCGAAATTTACAATCGTTAATCCCACCGATTATATCCCAAATTATGACGAATTTTTAATCAAGCAAAATCGTCTTTTTCAAAAAAAATATTTTAAAACCGTTCAAAAAAATATTTTAAAAATAAAATTTAAAAACGATCTTGAAACAAAAGTCGATAATTTAAAAAAACGCTTTGATAAACCCGTCTGCTTTAGAACATCAGCCAATAAGGAAGATGCAAGCAAACATTCCTTTGCCGGACTTTACGACTCTTTTATAAACATCGAGTTAAACCTCAAAAATTTTAAATTTTATTTTAAAAAATGTCTTTTAAGTCTATTTTCCAAAAGAGTCTATCTTTATTTGGATAAAAACAAAATCGAAAAAAACAATCTAAATCTTTCAATCATTATTCAAGAATATTTTAAAGGCGAATACTCCGGCGTCGCCTTTGCCAATTACCCTCTTAATAATTC
>WJJX01000107.1 GCA_014729445.1 Candidatus Moraniibacteriota bacterium
ATGCAATTTATTTTCAAAGCTATAACTCTGTTATTGCAAAAAAAGAAAAAAATGGGAAAGTGTTTCTTGACTCTAAATTTTGGGATTATTCAAAAACAACAGGAAAATATCGTAACATATTTCTAGGAGAAACAAAAAAAGAAACGCAACAAAAGATTGATAGCGGAACTTATAAACTTGTAAATCTGAATTAAAGTTTTCACTATTTAAGGAGTGCTAAAAATGATAAAGCAAATTTATATTATATCAAATCAAGCTGGAATCTATCAATTTCAAGAATTAGTGGATTTTATAACCGACAATTACA
Organism: Candidatus Moraniibacteriota bacterium; assembly: GCA_014729445.1. GTDB lineage: Bacteria > Patescibacteriota > Minisyncoccia > CAIUEV01 > JAHKAQ01 > WJJX01. The sequence continues at coordinate 308 of WJJX01000107.1, forward strand.
AGTTTAAATTGATAAATGAAAGTGAATTACAAGAAGAAATTAAATGCTCAAAAGATATTGATAATGAATTTTATACAGAGTGTTTTGATACCTTTTGGAATAATGCTCAAATCGTTGAAATTGAAACACAAGAAAAACTGTTTATCTATCAAGGAGAATGTGGGGATTTGTTTTTAATCAATCAAGAATTTTTGGATTTACCAGAAGATGCAGATTTATCTAAACTTGAAATTTTAATGGATTAATTCCAAAGTAAGCGAAAAGCCTATATCTTAATATAGGCTTTTTTTATTTATCAAATAAGGAGTGCTTGAAATGACATTTATTGAAAAAATGAAAAAGCAAAATATTTTTGATTATCGAATGTACCTAATCGCAAAAGATGATATTAAAAACCCTTTGCTTGCAAGCCTTATAAATGGTATACCACAAGAAGAAATTGTAAGAGAAGCAAAAGACAGGATAAAAAGACTTGAAGAAAAATATAAATAAATGATCTTTATGATTTTAAAAAATAATGTTAAAAATTTTTTTAATGCTTTAAAAATTACAAGTAAGTAAAAGCCTATTTAAAAAATAGGCTTTTTTTATATCGCTTCGGTCTGGCCTGTCTGGCCTGAATCGCTTCGGTCTGGCCTGTCTGGCCTGAATCGCTTCGAGCTTTAACGTTTTTTTTAAAATAATTACTAAGTCTTCAACTTATCAACATGCTTGTCTTGCTAACATGTTGATAACCGACTTACTAACATATTACGAAAATGTAATTCTGATCAAAAATGGATTACGAAATTGAAATCGAAAAATCCAGGGCAAACCACCTTCCGGATTTTTTTTAAAAAAAATCCATTCTTGACTCCTTGCATCATCTTCTAAATTTTAAAAATCAAAGTTTACGACTTTAACGAATAAAAAAAATGCTGGCCTAAAGACCAGCATTCCGAACAAATAGCATTTTTAAGGTTGGTATAATTTTTCTACTAATTGCTAAAATAGTGCTTGACATTTTAGCAATAAGTAATTAACTTTTATTAGGGGATTAAACCAAACAAAAAGGAGAATTAAAAATGAATACTGAAAAAATGATTGAAAAGTTAAAAATTTATTACGGGTATCATTGCAAAATTGTAGAATTGCATCAATTACTTGATAATTATTTCCGTAACATGTTTTCAGAAAAAGAGTACATTAAAAAAGTTTTAAAGTTTTTGTATACTCTTGACCATACAGAAGAAGAAAAATTTTTCAAGAGTATTGAAGAAAACCTTTTACAATTAGAGTTAAGGCATTTAGCGATAACTCTAATTGTAAACAACATAAATACACAAGAAGCGATAAACAGATATAGCTATTCGGATATAACTTTAAACTTTCTTATATTGCCAAAATCATTTGATGAAATTAATAAATATTTGTTTGAATAAAATAGGAAAAGCTTTATCAATTAATTAATTTTAATTTATTATTTAAGGAGTGTTAAAAATGACATTTATTAAAGATGATAGAACAGAAGAACAGAAAAAAACGCATTGTTGCCTAATAGTAGGCACAGATACATTTTTGACTGGTTTGGGGAGAGCAAAAAACGCTAATTCCTACGCAGCATGGGCATGTAGGCCCGAACATGAAGCGCAAGTTTTTAAATGGGTAGAGAATCGAAGCGATATGAAAAGAGTGCGAAGAGTAAACAGTGATTATAAGCCTAACGTTTACTATTGCGAACATTTTCACATTTATGTAGTGGATGATGATCATCCGGCAATAACAAGATAAGGAGTGCTAAAAATGACTACAAAAAACAATGCAATTGAAAAAATCCTTGAATATCAAGACAAAATTAAAATTGCTAGAAAATGGTTAAATGATCATAATTTTGAATTACTTTTGATTAAAGACTCTAATGATTATTGCTTCACTTTTAACCATTTAAAAGTTTATGATTTAAACATATTAAACGATATGCAAGAAGAATTTAAAACCCGTTTGATTAAATATCAAGTTAAATGCATACAGGAGTATTTATTGCATTTTTGGGCAAATATTCCTTGCAACAAAACATTTTCCGATATGGTCAAATATTTGTATGGAATAAACAAGGAAATCAAGCTACATAAAGAAACGCTTGATTATATAAGTAGAAATTATCAATAAATAATTTTATCACTATTTAAGGAGAATAAAGTATGTGTAATTTTTTTAGCTGTATAGGTCTAAAGAACGGTGACATTCTTGCCGATCCGCTTAATGTAATGGATCATGAGGGATTGATCGAGAAGTTCAATTTAAATGACAGCACTATTAAACAAGATTGGGTACGGCTGGAATATACTCCGAATAAATTATATAATGAATGGATTTTAGAAATTGATGAAGTTAAACCGGATTGGGCTACGGATCAAATTATTGAAGCCTGGAAACGAAAGGCCAGGATAAAAGCAGAGAAACATCTTATCCGAACAAATGTTGATATTCTGGATAATAAAAAAATCTATATTTTAATCGGTGATATTATTATCAAACATGCCGGATCGGTAACCATTGAACATGCCGGATCGGCAACCATCAAACATGCCGGATCGGGAACCATTGAACATGCCGGATCGGCAACCATCAAACATGCGGGATCGGCAACCATCAAACATGCCGCATCGG
>WJJX01000108.1 GCA_014729445.1 Candidatus Moraniibacteriota bacterium
TGAGAACGAATGGATATAAAAATCCTACTCAGTCGCCGCGCAACCTTTAGGCACTTTATTGGTGTTAGTCATCTGCGCACAATCACTAATAGCCCCTGCCTCATAACAACCACACAAATTCTCATTACAAGCATAACCAACAGTCTTACCATCGGCCTCCTCAAATCCCAGTGCCATAATACAAGGATTGCTCGTATCTGGATTAATAATTTCTATCTTACAATCCGAACATCCGGATATGCCATTCCAAGTAGTCTGAACATTAGTACCACAACCATAACTTCCAATTGGAAGATCTCCTATACCAACCGCTGTACCGCTAGAATCCTCAAGTTTCGGACAATTCTCAGTTCCAGCTAATATCATAGCATCTCTTAAATCACTTGTCTGGGTTATTAACGTCGTTGCCCTGGTCTTTTTAAGCCCCCTATTCACCGCGAAAAGCACCATTCCGGCTAGAAGGCCGATGATCGCGACCACAATCATCATTTCAATCAAGGTAAAACCTTTTTCTTTTTTTAATTTCATTTTTGTTTAAATTACTGATTAATTAATTTATTTTCCAGTAAGCCCCCGTAACGCCCGCTACGCCAACAAAACGTGGCGAGGAGGGTCTGGGAGTTTCTTGCTAACATTATACCCTTTCTCCCAATATTAGCAAACTCAACCTAAATCGAAGAAGCCATATCGTAAATCGGCATAATCACCGCCGCAACCAGGATAGCGGTTCCGCCTCCCAAAAGCACAATCAAAATAGGCTCGATAATCGCGGTCATATTTTCGGTCATATTATTCAACTCCCGGTCGTAGAATTTTTCGATATTTTTTAAAATTTGAGGAATTCTTCCGGTATCCTCCCCGATTTTAATCATCTGCGGCACCATCACCGGAAAAGTCAATTCGTCAACGAACATCGGCTCGGTCATACTGTTTCCCTTTTTAACGCTCGACATTATCCTAACCATCAAATCCCTGTAATATTCATTTTCCATAATTTGAGCCATTATCGACAAAGATTTCACAATCGTAACTCCCTGACTCAATAAAACTCCCAGATTTTCGGAAAATCGAACAATGTAAGCATAGCGAACCATTTTCCCGATAATCGGAATCTTGATTATCAAAAAATCATAATATCTTTTCCCGGTTTCGGTCCTAAAGTAAACAATCAAGGCAAAAACCATCGCAAAGGAGACAATCAAAACCAAAAGCCAATTGGCGCTCATAAAATCGGAAACCGCAATAATCACCTGGGTCGTCCAGGGCAAGGTTACCCCCGATTCTTTAATAATTCCGGTCAAATCCGGCAGAACCTTGACGCTTAAAAAAAAGAAAACTCCGGCAAAAGCCAATAAAACCACAAAGGGATAAGTCATGGCGCCTTGAATTTTCCTTTTAAGCTCGTAGCTGCTTTCCACGTGATCGGCCAAATAACTCAAAGAATTAACCAGATCCCCTGAAGCCTCACCGCTTCTTACCACGCTTATGAAAAAATTGTCAAAATACTTGGAGTTTTTTTCCAAAGCGTCGCTTAAAGCGTCTCCGTCTTCCACATTCCGAGCCATATTTCTACAAATGGTCCTTAAAGTCGCATTCTCTGTCTGCTCGGAAATGGTTTTTAAAGCTCTGATAATCGGTACCCGGGATTCAATAAGCACCGCCAGCTGCCTGGAAAAAATCACCAAATCTTTGGCTCTGACCATACCGAACAGGGCATTCAATCTCTCCATTAAAGCACCGCCGCCTGTATCCTCTTCCAGCGAAAAAGGCTGTAGGCCTTTAGACTTTAAAGCCTCAAAAGCTTTTTCCTGAGTGGTCGCGGTCACCGTTCCGGTTTGAACTCCGCCGTCTTGTTTTTTAGCCTTGTATTTGAATTTCATATTCCTTGATTCAAATTAAATTTCTTAGATTAAAATCAAAAATCACTTGATCAACATATGGAGCATGTCTCTATCAGTAGCATATTTTTCCGCATCCTCCAAGGTGACTTTACCTTCCTTGACCAATCGCGCCAGAGAGCGGTTAATGGACTGCATTCCCGATTCGATATGCGTTTCAAGCACATTGATTACCTGATGAGTCTGCCCTTCCCGAATCATACTTTCCACCGCATCGTTTTTTAATAAAACCTCGACTCCGGCGATTCTTCCACCGCCCACTTTCGGCAAGAGCCTTTGGGAAACTATTCCCGAAAGGACGCTGGCCAGCTGGGATCTGATCTGATTCTGCTGATTGCCGGGAAAAACATCGATAATTCTGTCGATTGTCTGCCCGGCGTCGTTGGTATGCAAAGTCGAAAAAATCAAGTGCCCGGTTTCGGCCGCCGTAATTGCGGTGGCGATCGTTTCGGCGTCTCTCATCTCACCCACCAAAATAACATCCACGTCCTCACGAAAAGCCGCTCTAAGCCCAGTTCCAAAGGAAATCGCGTCCTGGCCTATCTCCCTTTGATTGATAATACACAAATCCTGACTGTAAACATACTCGATCGGATCCTCGATAGTCACAATATGTTCCGCCCGGTTATGATTAATTTCATCAATCAAAGCCGCCATCGAAGTAGATTTTCCATGCCCGGTCGGCCCCACAAACAAAACCAAACCTTGAGATAAACGGGTAAATTCATGCAAAATCGGCGGCATATTCAATTCCTCCAAGTTTCTAATATTGGAGTTAATCAAACGAAAAGCGCCGCTCAAAGTTCCCAGGTGATAATAAACGTTTATCCTGAATCTGGCCTTTTCTCCAAGAGCATAGGAAAAATCGACATTCAGTTCGTTTTTTAAGTGCTCCTTTTGTCTGTCGTTCATAATCGAGGTAAGAAGATCCTCACAGGTTTTTTTATCCAGAATATTTTCTCCGGCTAAAGCCGCCAGCTGACCGTCCACCCTAAGAACCGGCGGTTTACCGATACTTATGTGCAAATCCGAAGCCCCCTGCTGAACTACTATCTCCAAAAGGGTCTTCATTTTTTGTTCGGCTTTTATATTTGTCGTCATAAGATAAATTTATTTATTTTCTTGGATAACTTGATCGATTTTTTCAACCACTTCCTGAGGCGTAAATTGAGTCTTAATCAAATAATCGGCCGCCCCCATATCCATCGCCTTGCTTATATGCTCTTTCCGGCCCAAATTACTCAAAACAATAACCGGCATCTTCAAATTGGGATTATTCTTAATTTCGGTTAAAACTTGAAAACCGTCCTTTTTAGGCATCAACAAATCCAGAACCACCAAGGCATAATGGCCTTTATTAATTTTGCTCATCGCATCCTCGCCGTCAACAGCCAGCTCAACCTTATATCCGCGACTCTCCAATTCAACCACATAAATATCGGAAATAAAAGGATCGTCCTCGACAATTAAAACTTTCATTTTTGATTTTTTTTCAGTCATAGATTTTATTTAATAATTTTTTAACATAAATTTAAATCCCCTAGCTTACAGGCAGATTAACCGGCGCTTCCGCGGAAGCTTTCTGGCTTTCCAGCTCGGCTTGAGCAAGCTGATCTTGTTTCTCTTTTTTCTTTTCCTGCAAAGTTACAACATTTTCATTCAGTTCCTCCTGATTGTCTTCAGCCGTCGCCTCTTCAATCGCCTCAATAGTGGTGTGTCCGTTCAAGGCTTTCAATATGCCATCCTCATGCATAAAAACGGCCCCCTGTCTTCTAAATTCCTCCTTTAAATTACCCGCGCTTAAATCGTCGTCGATTACCGTTCGCATCTGCGGCCCGCAGAATACCACCTCAAAAATACCTATCCGGCCCTTATAACCTGAATTTCTGCACTTCGCGCAACCTTTAGCCTTCCAGACCTTAAAGTCAGTTGGATCAAAGTCAGGAATTCTTTTTTTCAATTCTTTTTCAGAAATTCCCTCCAAAGTCTCTAAAACATAACGTTTTACTCTATCTGTAGGCTCCACCTTATGTTTACAGCTATCGCAGATTCTTCTAACCAGCCTCTGCCCCACTACCGCTCTTAAACTGGAAGAAACTAGAAACGGCTCTATACCCATATCAACCAAACGCGGAATGGCTCCTAAAGCGTCATTGGTATGCAAAGTCGAAAGAACCAGATGGCCGGTTAAAGCGGCGTGGGTAGCCAGCTCGGCCGTTTCCCCGTCTCTGATTTCGCCGACCATTATAATATCGGGGTCCTGCCTCAAAGCCGATCTTAAACCCGAAGCAAAAGTGAAACCGATCTCCGGCTTCACCTGACAATGGTTAACTCCATCCACTTTATATTCGACCGGATCCTCCAAGGTGAGAATATTCCTCTTGATTTCGTTTAATTTTTTTAAGGAGGCAAAAATGGTCGTCGATTTTCCGCTGCCGGTGGGGCCGGTAACTAAAATTATACCATACGGCTGATCCAGAGCTTCCTTTAAAACCTCGATATTTCTTCCGTACATCCCCAAATTGCTAAGTTGCGTCAAATTTTCATTCTTTTCCAAAAGCCTCATCACCACCTTTTCGCCTTCCGCGGTCGGTAAAGTGGAGACACGAACGTCGATCTCTCTTCCGTCCTCGGCCTCGGCCTTTAATCTGCCGTCCTGGGGCTTCCTTTTTTCATCGATTCTTAAATTGGACATAATCTTGACTCTGGAAACCACTGCCGGAGCAATCCCTTTGGCCATTTTAAAACTTTCGTGCAGGGCTCCATCCACCCTGTATCTTACTCTTAAAACATCCTCCTGAGGCTCGATATGAATATCACTGGCTCTTCCCTTAATCGCATGATCTAAAATCACATCAACCACTTTAGCCACCGGAGCCGCGCTAACATCCTCCTGCTCCCTTTTCTTTTTTTTTCTTGCCTCGCGCTCGGCCTTTAACTGTTCTTCGGATTTAATATAATCCTTGACCAAATCCTGAATATCGGCTCCTGAAGCCTCATAATTCTCCAGGGCTTTTTTAAAACTTTCCTCGCTTGTCTTAAATATTTCGGTTCTATAATTGGATTTACTGGCCAGAAACCTCATCGCGTTAACCGCATCCATATCCCCGGGATTAACCATAGCCACTTTTAATTCACCGTTTTCCAGCCCAAAAGGAATCATTTTATATCTTTCCACCATCTCTTTGGCAAAAAGCTTCAAAAGCTTCATCGGAATATCTTTTTTGGACAAATCGACCGATTCTATTGAAGAGCTGCCGGGATTGCCAGCAAGAACATCCCCGCCTTTGCCGGCCGGAGTTATTTCAACATCGGAAGCGTTTATATCCTGCGTATCTTTTCCTGAAATAGCCATTAGATAAAATTCTATTTAATAATAAACAATCCAAATTCTTATCTCAAAAAAGGATTCTCTTTGCCCTTTTCCTCGGGCGAAACCTGAATCGGAATTTCTTCCTCATCCTGAGATTCCAGACTGCTCAAAAAACCCACAGCGTCTTCATCCAGCTTCTCGGGCAACATTAAATTTCCGACTTTTTTGCCGGTCAGTTGTCTTTCCCTGATATTAAGTCCTTCTTTGGTCTCGGTTCTTGTCGTAACCGAAGGCACGGTTCTGGTAGTCGTTACTTCGCTGGTACCGAACAAAAAACCTTGATCCACGGCATAATAAACCCCTCCGCCGATTAATAACACCAAAAAAAACAAGCCCAAAAGCAAAACCCAGGATGAACCCTCCTTTTTATTTTCCTCTTTTTTGGCTAATTTGTCTCCGGATGAAAAATCCATAAGTATTGTTTAATTTTTTTAATTTGAAACGGTGTTTGACGCGCCGGAAGCGGAGGAAGATCCTGTGGCAGTTCCGCCGGCGGTATTTAAAATTCCCTTAACCGCACTTGGCTCGATTACATCTTTTTTATAAAATTCAAACTCCAGTTCGGCCGACATGAAATTGATAGACGCCTCCCCCTCTCCGGATCTTGACTGAAACTCCAAAGTTAAAAGGTTAAGATTGGAAACCCTGTCCAATTTCTGCAAATCCTCAAGAAAAGATTTTATAGACTCGTAAGACCCTACCACTTCGGTGGAAAATTGGATTGAATCCACCTCGTTTATATCCATTTTTGCATTCTGATTTCTGGAGCCGCCGCTGCTGTCATCATTAATACTCACTCCCTCATAAATCAACTGGTGTTTGTCAAAGAGATTTTCCAACTTTATTAAAACCTCCTCGATCTTTGCATCGGCCGGCAGAGCCACAAACAAACTCTGCAGTCTGGATTCTTCTTCGGAATAAGTCTGTTTTAAAACCTCAAGTATTCTATCTATCTCGTTCTCTTCCTGAAGTTGTTTTTCCGCCTGTTCAATTTTGGTGTTCTTTATCTCTTTGGCGCTGTTATAATTAGGCACGGCCTGAAAAGCGATCATCACAATAGCCATAATCAACGCCAAAGGAAAAATAAGAGCTTGTATCATAATTATAAATAATTTTTATTTTTATTCTTAATTATTGTTATCGTATTCGATCATTTAAATTCTCTATCGGCGCCTCGTTGTCGACTTTAACTTCGCCCTGCAGCTCAGGTCTGTAAGCGGCCCGACTTAAACCGTCTTTATTTAAAATAAGCTCCACTTCAAAAGTTATTCCGATCTCCTCAAGACTGAGTTCGTTAATTATAACATCTTCTATCATGGGCGATTCAAAAAAAGAATATAACTGTTTGGAGGCTTCATTTAAGGTGGGCACAACCACTTCAATATTAACACTGTCCGGCTGCTGATTTGAGGCGGTATTGTCTTCTCTTGAAAACTGAGCTGATCCACTAAACGACTGCAAATAAGCTTCTTTAAGCATCCTGTCTTCCAATTCGGCCAAAAAACCAGTCCAATATTTCTGTTTATAGGCCATATCCCCTATAAAATTTAAACGAGTCGTAATATCGACAACGTTTGCCACTTGTTCCAAATTTTCACCGCTATATCTAGCTTCCTTCAATTTTTCTATCTTTCCTTGAGTCCTGTTAAGTTCAGCCTCCACAGTTTTTTTATAAAAATAAGCACCGATCCAGGCTCCCAAACCAATCAAAAACATTAAGACCCCGAAAATCATATTTTTCATCAACTGCTTCTGTCTTTTTTTTTCCCTATAGGCAGTGGTTTGTTTTGCAAAATTTATACCTTTTGCAGCCATATTTTTTTAATTTATTTTTTTTATTTTTTATTGTCTTTTGAAAAATTATTTTATTTCAATTCTATTATACAAAGGCTTTCTACCTTTTGCAACAATTGTAACGGGCCAATCAAAATCTAATCCTCTCAAATTCACCCTTGTTGTGGGAAAAAAGCAGATTTATTCCTTTAAAAAAATAATAAAACAGGGGACAAAATAACAAACAGTTAATAAAAATCGCCTCAACAGCATTCACCAACATATAACCAAAATTTTCCTTCAAAACCACGCCGAATAAACCTTCTCGAGTGACCATCAGGAGTTTTGAAAAATAAAAAATAAACTCATACAAAAAAAGATACACGGCGCCAATAACCAAAAAATGGAAAAAATTGTATTGATTAAGGCGGTCCCTGAAAAAATAATTCAATAAAAACGGCAGTGAAAAATAAAAAAGTATAACTGCCTCGTAAAAATAAACATTAAAAAAATAAGTCAATAAACCGAAAACACCTGCCCAAAAATAATAATGATTCAATTTGAAAAACAAAACAGAGGCCACAAAACCCAAAACAATAAGGTTGACTCCGTAATCGGTTAAACCGTAGACCGGCAGCACTACAAATTGGAGCAAAAAAATATAGAATATATACAATACATAGAATATAACTTTCATTTGGATTTCCTTAATTTTTCGCTAACCCAAAAACTGCTGAAATATCTGCCCAGCATCAATCTAGTCTGGGAGTCGATCGCCGGAAAACCCATTATCGGAGCGATGAAAGGCACCAAAAGCCATTGAAAAAGCATGCCTAAATACCTGATTTTTTTATAACCGGAAGGCTTTTTAGGCACAAGATAAAAACTCAAAACCATTGCCACCAAAATTCCGCTCATCCCAAAGGTCAAAAGAGCCTCGGTTAAAAGAGGCAGACTATGAGACACGACGGTTTCGTTGAATTCATTTCCTCCAATAATTAAAGGCAGCCAACCCAAAAACAAAATTATTAAAGAGGAAGTCGCCCAGGAATAATGACCTTCAATCATTAACATCATATGCCTGAACTTCTCAAAAAAAGAAATCTTCGTTCCCCTGAAAAAAGCCACTCCGATCCTGGGAAAGCTTTCAATTCCATAAGCCCACCTTCTTTTTTGTTTATACTGATTTACCAAAGTCTTCCAAAAAGAACCGGCCAAAGTAGCGTCCATAGAAACGGAAATAAGAAGAGGCCTGACCGTATAATTTCCATCATAATAAATATAGCACTGCCAAAAAATGGCCGAATCGTCGCTAATCACATCGCTCTGCCAAAAACCGACCTCCTTTAAAGCCTTTAAACTCATAGAATGCGACGAAAAAGTAACCAGCCTTTCCGGTCTCGCGCTTTCGGTTAAATGCCAAAAAGAAGCGCCTAAAGCGACGATTCTAACAATAGCAATCGTATCCCAGATATTGTTGTTATAAGTAGGCAGAGGCTGATAGCTCTGACGATATCTCTCTTTTTCGCCTATAAAATGATAACTTGTTTTGGCCAAATATTGCTTATGAATACAGGTATCGCAGTCAAAGTTGGAGACTATCACCTTATCTATAGGAATCTTTGCCGTTTTCAAATATTCAATCCCTTTCTTGGCGGCCCAATTCGCATTATTGGTCTTGACCTTCATCTCACCGGGCAAAACCGGATGAACATTAGTCAGAAACTTTTTGAAAAGCCCGCCGTATTTCTTCTTAAGAACTTTTTGTCGGGTATAAGCCTCTTTACCGGCTCTTTGCTCGCCGCTCATCGAAATAATAATCTTATCTTTAGGATAATTGGAATCGACTATCGACTTAATCGCTGGCTCCAGAATTTCCAATCCTTCTCTATAGTAAGGGATAACAATCAGATGATAGACATTTTCCATACTCAATCCGTCACAAACACCCAATTTTTGAGCCTTCTTCAACCAATCAATTTTTTCGTTTTTACGCATTTGACGATAAGCTACTAAAGAATGGCCGGTTACAATAAAAACCCGCGTCAACCAGAAAACGTCATAAATAATAATAAAAACCACCGCCATAATCGGCGCCAAAAAAGAAAGAATAATCGAACCCAGAATAGTCGCCCAAGTCAACAATCCGGGCAGCATTTCCAACCGTCTGTACAATTTATAATCTTTATCGCCTTTTTTTGGTCTGTCAGGATATTTCATAAAAGATTTAAACTTTATTTACCAACATTAAAGCTATCACCGCAATAAGCAGTATTATATTAAAAATCAACGAGGTGGCCAACAGGATCTTTGAACCAGCCAGATATCTCTTTTCCAGAGAAGAAGCCAAAGAACCGTTCAGCAAAATCACAAAAAATCCCAGCAAAGGAAGCGCGTAAATATTCTTTTTCTCTCCCTCAAGGATAACCCCAAAATAAGCATTATATTTCAAAATAACCGGATTAATAAGGGATGAGGATTTGGCAAATATAAACAACCAAATAATAAAATTAAGAATCAAGGAAGCGATTAAGTAGAATCTTACATAGCTGTCCTTAAAAAAATTCTCTCTAACAATGTTTTTTTGATTATTGCTTTTAGTCTCCATCACCATAGTCTTAAATTTCTCCTCTTTACCATATTCTTCTTTTCCTGAATTCTGTCAATAATGACAATATTTTTCTCGTCTATGATATCTTTGACAAACTTGTCCAATAAATCCAGCCTATAGATCAATTCCGCTGTCTCCATAAAGCTATAATTGATCTCCCGACCGGCGTCGGCTTCAATAATAGAGATAATTTTTTCCAATTTCGGCCTGTCCAGATCATCGCCCACCAAAAAAAAATCCACGATCGTTTTCTTGCTTCCGACAAAAACCCCGGAAAAAGCGGCATAAGTTATCCCTCCCAACTCGTTAATCGCCTTTACCGCGTCGCTGCTTGGATTAATACTGCATCTGGCGATTAAAGCCTTTAATTCAGAATACAAATCCCAATTTTGATCTACACTGTAACTGACCTCATCTACCGCCAATTTGGTTTTCACCAGTCCGTATTCAATCATCTTTTTAAGTTCCCGCTGAAGAGTTTTCTTATTAAGCCCGGTTCTTTTTGAAAAATCATCAAGAGTTAAACTAATTCCCTCGTTAAAAATCAAGGTTTTTAACAATCTAAGTTTTGTTTTTGATGCAAAAAGATACTCCAAGGGGTCTTTCATTGATAATATTTATTTTGATATTTTCTTTTTTTGATGCCGGGTTTTCCCCAAAAATTTAGGCAAAACCTATTCCGGTTTTAAAATTTCCTTATCATAACCGGTACCCGCTGGAATTAATTTACCAAGAATCACATTTTCCTTCAAACCTCTTAAATGATCGACTTTGCCCAAAAGAGAAGCTTTAATAAGAACCTGAGCCGTATGCATAAACGAAGCCGCCGACAGAAAACTGTCTGTCGACAAAGAAACTTTGGTTATTCCCAGAATCATCCGCTCAATTTTCGCCGGTTTGTGACCCTTGGCAGTAATATCTTTATTAATTTCTTCGGCAATATTCAATTCTATAATATCTCCGGTAATCAAATCCGTATCTCCCGGATCGACCACTTTGACTCTGGAAAACATCTGCCTAATGATAATTTCAATATGTTTATCGTCAATGCTTTCGCCTTGAGACGCATATACTTCTTGGATTTCCTTGATAATATACCTATGAACTTCTCTAATGCCGGAAAGCTTAAAGAGCTTCTTTAAATCAATATGACCGGAAACCAATTGCTGGCCTTTATAGACCAAGTCGCCCTTATTCACTAAATTAACCACATTTGAGGCAACGGTATAAACCTTTGAGTCGCTTTTGGGTTTATCGGGCGTAATAACTATTTGTTTTTGATTTCCCTCTTCCGTTATTTCTTTGACTTTGCCGTCAATTTCGGAAATTACGGCTTCTCCTTTCGGAAATCTGGCCTCAAAAATTTCTTCAACCCTGGGCAGACCGGAGACTATATCTTCCCCCGCCACTCCACCGGCGTGAAAAGTCCTCATGGTTAACTGAGTGCCGGGCTCTCCGATAGACTGAGCCGCAATGACACCAACTGCCTGGCCCAACTTAACCAGTTCGTTCTTACCCAAATCATGACCGTAACATTTCCTGCAAATCCCTTTAGGACTTTTACAATAAACCGCCGACCTAATCTCGATTTGCTCGATCTTGGCTTGATCGATCTTTTCAGCGGCGCTCTTTGTTATCATTTCTCCCGCCTTGACTATCAATTGTTTACTTTTGGGATCAATTATATCTTTTAAAGCGATTCTCCCTTCCAGTCTAAAAGCAAAATCAGAACCGACCGCTTCAGAATCCTCTCTATATAAAACCGCTCCCTCTAAAGTAGCGCAGTCGTCTTCTGAAATAATCACATCTTGAGCCACGTCAACCAGTCTTCTGGTCAAATAGCCGGCCGTAGCCGTCCTTAAAGCGGTATCTGCCATTCCTTTTCGGGCGCCGTGAGAGGAATTAAAATACTCCAGAACGTTTAAACCCTCCTTAAAACTATCTCTAACAGGCAACTCGATAATATCACCTTTAGGATTAGCCATTAATCCTCTCATTCCCATTAACTGAACCAGCACCGACATCGAACCCCTGGCTCCGGAGTTTACCATGGTATAAACCGGGCCTTCTCTGTCGATATGCTTTTCGACTTCCTCCGCAATTTTATCTCTGCACTCATTCCAGATCGAAATTACCTGAGCTTTCCTTTCATCGTCAGTTAACAAGCCCATATCATATTGGCCGTCGACTTCATTTATCTTAGACGCGGCCTCTTTAATGATCCTCTTTTTGGATTTGGGAACCTGCAGATTGTTCATACCCCAGGAAATTCCGGATTTAGTGGCATAAGCGAAACCAAGATCTTTTAAGTTATCAACCAATTTTGCGATTTCCGCCATTCCAACAAACCGGAAAGCCTTTGAAATAGTTTGCTTCAATGCCTTTTTATTCAACACCTTGTTAACAAAACCAATTTCTTTGGGTAATATTCGATTAACCAAAATTCTGCCGACACAAGTCTCGATAATTTCATTATCCTCGGTTTGAACCTCGATTTTTTCTCTTACACCGATTTTCCCCATTTCATATAAAATCACCGCCTGATCAAATGAAGCGATTTTTTTAACCTTGGCGCCCTTTTTGTTCTCGTTCATATCGGTCATATAATAGATTCCAAGCACAATGTCCAAAGTGGGAATAGCAATCGGTTCTCCGGTTGAGGGTTTTAAGATATTATTTCTGGAAACCATTATATCTTTAGCTTCAATTCTGGCTTCTTTAGTCAAAGGCAAATGAACCGCCATTTGATCACCGTCAAAATCGGCGTTAAAAGCGGCGCAGACCAAAGGATGAACCCTTATCGCTTTCCCTTCGATAAGAACGGGCTGAAAAGCCTGAATCCCTAATCGGTGAAGGGTTGGGGCTCTGTTTAATAAAACATAATGATCTTTGATTACCTCTTCCAATATCTCATAAGCCTCCGTAGCCTCCTGTTCCACTAATCGGCCGGCGCTTCTCACATTATGAGCCAAGCCCCGCTTGATTAGTTTTTCAATGATAAAAGGTTTATACAACTCCAAAGCCATTTTCTTGGGCAAACCACACTGATCGATTTTTAAATCCGCGCCCACCACAATTACCGACCTTCCGGAATAATCGACTCTTTTTCCCAGCAAATTCTGCCTAAATCTTCCCTGTTTGCCTTTAAGCATATCGGCTAAAGATTTCAAAGGCCTTCGCTGGCCCGTCGAGGCTAAAACCGAAACCTGGCTGCGTCTGGCTGAATTATCAAACAGGGCGTCAACCGCCTCTTGAAGCATCCTTTTTTCGTTTCGACAAATCACTTCCGGAGCGCCAATCAACAAAAGTTTCTTTAATCTATTGTTTCTATTGATAATTCTTCTATACAAATCATTTAAATCCGAAGTCGCATACCTTCCCCCGTCCAACTGAACCATCGGCCGCAAATCCGGCGGAATAACCGGAACCACCATTGCCAGCATCCACTCCGGTCTAATCCCGGCTTTATTCATTCCTTTAATAATTCTTAATCTTCGCATTAACTTTTTTTTATCAATGCCCTTTGTGTCGGCCTTCAGTAAAGCGTCAATCCTTTTTACTTCCGTCTCCAAATCCATCCTCTGCAAAAGCTTCTGGATGGCCTCGGCTCCGATTCCGGCCTCAAACACATGCCCGTATTTTAAAGAAATTTTTCTGTATTCATTCTCGGAAATAACCAGCTTGGGCTTTAAAGAATTGATAATATCCTTGGATTGCTTTTTGCTTTCTCTTACTTCCTCAATTATTTTCTTCAATTCCTTGGTATCTTTCATTTCCTTTTTAAGCTCCTTGACTTTGGTTTTATATTCTCTTTCAATTTGATCCAATACCTCTTTTTTAGCTTCCTCGTTGACTTCAATAATTACATAACTCGCAAAGTAAACAACCTTTTCAAGATCGCTCGAAGTCATATCAAGCAATAATCCGATTCGGGAAGGCGTTCCTTTTAAATACCAGATATGAGCAACGGGTACCGCCAAAGAAATGTGTCCCATTCTTTCTCTTCTAACAATACTCCTGGTTACCTCGACACCGCATTTATCGCAGACCACGCCTTTATATCTTATCCTCTTATACTTTCCACAGTAGCATTCCCAATCCTTGCTGGGACCAAAAATTTTTTCGCAAAACAAACCGTCTTTTTCATATCTTTGAGTTCTGTAATTAATGGTTTCCGGTTTCAAAACTTCTCCATGGGACCAGCTTAAAATCTCCTCGCTGGAAGCCAATTGAAGTTTTACCGCTTTAAAATCGCTAACTTTTTGAGACATATTGTTATAAATTTAAAAATTTTATCTTGGAAGTTTATTTATCCTCTTCCCGCGAAAGGTCTTCATCGTCCAATAATTTAACGTTCAATCCCAATCCCTTCATTTCATTGATTAAAACCTGCAGGGAAGTCGGAGCATTAGGCTTAGGGATTATATCACCCTTGACAATCGCCTCATAAGCCTTACTCCTGCCCAAAACATCGTCGGATTTCAAGGTTAAAATTTCCTGCAAACTATGGGCCGAGCCGTAAGCTTCCAGAGCCCAGACTTCCATCTCTCCAAATCTCTGGCCTCCAAATTGAGCTTTTCCGCCTAAAGGCTGCTGAGTTATTAAAGAATAAGGACCAATTGAACGCATATGAATTTTATCTTCCACCAAATGATGCAGTTTCATAATATACATTATGCCGACCGTACTTTTATCTTCAAAAGGCTCGCCGGTAACTCCATCAATCAAAGTGATTTTACCGTCTTGCGGCAAACCGGCCTTTTTGAGTTCTCTGGCTATCTGCTCTTCTGTCACTCCTCCAAGCACCGGAGAGGCCACTTTATAACCCAAAGCTTGAGCGGCCCAACCCAAATGAGTCTCCAAAATTTGACCGATATTCATCCTGGAAGCCAAACCCAGAGGATTTAAAACAACATCCACCGGTGTACCGTCAGGCAGATGCGGCATATCCTCTCTTGGAACAATTCGAGCAATTACACCTTTATTTCCGTGTCTGCCGGCTAATTTATCTCCGGCCTGAATTTTTCTTAATTGAGCCAAAGTAACTTGAACCTGTTTCATCACTCCGGAAGGCAATTTGTCGCCCTGCTCTCTGGAAAAAATCTTAATCCCGACCACTTTCTTTTTTTCTCCATTCGGCATATAAAGCGAACTGTCTTTAATATCTCTTGATTTATCGCCAAAAATAGCTCTTAAAAGTCTCTCCTCAGAAGTAAGATCACTCTCTCCTTTGGGGGTGATTTTACCAACCAAAATATCTCCGGCCGAGACTTCGGCTCCGATTCGAACAATGCCCTCCTCATCCAAATTTTTCAATCTGTCTTCACCGATATTCGGAATGTCTCGGGTGACAATTTCAGGACCCAAACGGGTATCGCGAACATCCACTATCAAATCCTCAATATGTATGGAACTATATTTATCTTCATGCAGCAGTCTTTCGTTTAAAATAATCGCGTCCTCGAAATTATATCCTCTCCAGGAGGTAAAAGCCACCAAAACATTCTGGCCCAAAGCCAGTTCCCCGTTTTCCGTGGAAGCTCCATCGGCCAACAACTGGCCTTTTTTTACCTTTTCGCCTTTACTCAGCGCCGGAATTTGATTAATACAGGTAAAAGCATTGGATTTAGCAAAGGTCAACAAATCATAATGCCTTATTTTATTTTTCGATTTAACCACTATATGATCGGCATCCACTTCAGTCACCTCTCCGGCTTCCTCGGCCAAAACAACCTGACCTGAATCGGCGGCCGCCTTATCCTCAATTCCGGTTCCCACAATCGGAGCCTCTGGTTTGATACAAGAAACCGCTTGACGCTGCATATTTGAGCCCATTAAAGCCCGGTTGGCATCGTCATGTTCCAAAAAGGGAATCAAAGAAGTCGCGATACTGACAATTTGTTTGGGCGAGATATCAATATAATGCGCATCTTTGGCATCAATTAAAGCCGGATCACCCTTGACTCTGGCCTGAACTTTGTCTTTTAAAAAATAACCCTTCTTATCTATCGGCGTCCCAGCTTGAACAATACTGTATTTTTCCTCTTCAGAAGCCGTCAGATAATCGACCTGATCCGTTATCTTAACTTTACCGTTTTTTTCCTTTTTAATTTTTCGATAAGGCGTTTCCAGAAAACCGTAATCATTCACTCTGGCATAACAGGACAAATGCGTCACCAAACCGATATTCGGACCTTCCGGGGTCTGAATCGGACAGATTCTTCCGTAATGGCTTGTATGCACATCCCGGACTTCAAAACTGGCTCTTTCTCTGGTTAATCCGCCCGGCCCCATCGCCGAAAGTCTTCTTTTATGCTCCAATTCAGCCAAGGGATTAACATGATCCATATATTGAGAAAGCTGCGAACTGGCGAAAAATTCCTTTACCACAGCCGCCACCGGTCTTGAATTAATAAGCTGGCCCGGCATTACGGTCTCCAAATCACAGGTGCTCATCCGATCTTTGATATTTCTTTCCATTCTGGCAAAACCAACTCTTAATTTTGCCTGAACCAATTCTCCGACCGATCTTACTCTTCGATTTCCCAAATGATCAATATCATCAGGCTTGGATTTTGGATCATTATTCAGTCTGATAATTTCTCTAACCGTATTTATGATATCGTCCTTACTTAAAACCATATTTTCCTTTTTGTCTGCTACCTTCATCTTCAGTCTCACGTTCATTCTATATCTCCCCACTCTTGAAATATCATAATAATCAGGATTAAAAAGCATTCCATCAATCATCTGCTTGGCGTTTTCTTCGGTCGCCATATCTCCGGGGCGAATCCTTTTATAAACTTCCTTATAACCCTCGCCCTGATTTTTGGCAATATCCTTTTTCAGGGTTTCCTCTATATACTGAACTTCTCCCTTATCTATATCCGCAAAAGTTTTTTTGATTTCTTTATCGGTTAAAAAGCCAAAGATTCTAATCAAGGCCGTAACCGGAACCTTTCTTTTTCGATCAATTTTTACCGAAATCACCCCATTATTATCGGTTTCAAACTCAAGCCAGGCGCCTCTATTGGGGATCAATTTCGCCCCAAACAGTTTCTTGCCTTTAAATTGCCTCATGGTAAAAAACACTCCCGCCGATCTTATCAACTGGGAAACCACTACTCTTTCCACTCCGTTAATTATAAAAGTTCCGCTCTTGGTCATAAGCGGAAACTCGCCCAAATAAATTTCCTGTTCCGTATCTTTTTTGGTATGTTTATTACTAAGTTTAACTCTTACTCTAATGGGCGCCTCAAAGGATATATTCTTTTGCTTGCTGGTCCTTTCGTCATATTTAGGCTCGTCCAAATAATAACTCAAAAAGGAGAGATCCAAATTCTTCCCGGTATAATCACTAATCGGAGATATTTCCTCCAACAACTCCTGAATACCCTGATTGACAAGCCATTGATAAGAGTGGTCTTGGATTTCAATCAGATTAGGCAGAGAATAAACTTTACCGATATCGTTTAAAAATTTTCTTTTTGAAAAGCTGGAATTGGTGCTGAAGTCGGATCTCAATTTCTGTTGTTTTGAATTGATTTTTTTCATAAGAGCGCTTGATTAAAATGTTACTATCGATATATTTAAAAAATAACTCCTTTTTCAAAGCACTAAAAAACAAAACCACCTTACTTGGCTTTTGCAGTAATTTAAACAAAAACTAATTTTCTGTCTTCTTTGCTCTCATAAGCTCCAGGAAGAGTTTTTTAATTGTTGTAAATCTAAAGATAACATAGACAAAAAAACCTGTCAACCTTAAAACACTTCATTATAACACCTACAAAGACTTCTTCAAGTACCGCGCTGTATAGCTTATATTATCGAATCTTTTAACCAACTCTTCGGGGCTTCCCTCGGCGATTAATTTTCCTCCTTCTTTCCCGCCTTTGGGACCTAAATCGATAATCCAATCCGCACTTTTTATTATATCCAGATTATGCTCGATGACAAGCACCGTATTATCCTGATCCACCAACCGCTGAATGACCCCCAGGAGTTTTTTCACATCCTCAAAATGCAAACCGGTAGTCGGTTCATCTAAAATATAAAAAGTTTTCGAAGTCGATCGTTTAGCCAATTCCGAGGCCAACTTAACCCTTTGGGCCTCCCCGCCCGACAGAGTGGTCGCCGGCTGGCCGAGTTTAATATAGCCCAACCCAACGTCGGAAATAACTCTTAAAATATCCGATATTTGTGGAATCTCAGCAAAAAAATCGATCGCCTCGTCCACAGTCAAATCTAAAACATCGGCAATATTTTTGCCTTGATACAAAACATTCAAAGTTTCCCGCTTGTATCTTTTCCCCTTACATACATCACAAGGCAAATAGACATCGGGCAAAAATTGCATCTCCACTTTCAAATAACCTTCCCCTCTGCAGTTTTCACATCTTCCACCGTTTACATTAAAACTGAATCTGCCCGGACCGTAGCCTTTAATTCTGGCATCCCTGGTGGCGGCAAACAAATCTCTTATGTGATTAAACACTTTGGTATAGGTAGCCGGATTGCTTCTGGGAGTTCTGCCAATCGGCGACTGATCCACATTAATAACCTTGTCGATATAATTCAGCCCTTTAATCTCTTTATGGACTCCGGGCTGATCAAGGGATCGATAAAAATGTCTGGACAAGGCTTTATAAATAACATCGTTAACCAAAGTGGATTTTCCTGAACCGGAAATTCCGGTTACACAAGTAAACAGCTCCAAAGGAATCCTAACGGTTAAATTTTTCAAATTATTCTGAGAGGCTTGAACGACCGTCAGTCTTTTGTTTTTCGGCTTCCTCCTAATTTCGGGCACTTCGATTTGCTCCTTTTTAGTCAAATATTTAACCGTCAAAGATTCATCGCTCTTTAGCACTTCTTTCACCGGACCGTTTTCCACAATTTTACCCCCTTGATCTCCGGCTCCCGGCCCCACATCTACAATCCAGTCGCTTTGCAGCATCGTTTCCTCGTCATGCTCGATCACCATAACGGTATTGCCTAAATCCCTCAAATGCTTCAAAGTTCTTAAAAGTCTGTTATTATCCTTAGCATGCAGACCAATCGAGGGTTCATCCAAAATATAAATCACCCCCACTAAAGCGGCCCCCACCTGGCTGGCTAATCTAATCCGCTGGCTCTCACCACCCGACAAAGTAATCGCGCTTCGATCCAAAGTCAAATATTCCAGACCAACGTTTTTTAAAAAACTCAAGCGATTCAAAACCTCTTTAATCACCCTTGCGGCAATTATCCTCTGACTTTTTGTCAATTCCAGACCCCCAAAAAAATCTATTGCCTCTAAGATCGATAAACCGGTAATTTCGCTTATATTTTTACCGCCGATTTTTATCAGCAGACTTTCCTCTTTCAGCCGGGCTCCCAAACATCGCCGGCATTTGGTTTCAAGCATATACTTTTGAATTTCCTTTCTAATCTTATCGGATTCTGTTTCTTCATAACGTTTTTTAAGATACTTAATCAGGCCTCTAAAAGGCATCCGCCAAACCCGACCGCTACCCAGCCTGACTCTAATCTTAATCGGAATTTCCTCTCCATAAAGCAGTTTTTTAATTTTATGCTTGGCCACGTCTTTAATCCTGTCGTTGGGAGCAATTTTATACTCTCGGGCCGCAGCATTTATAATATGTCCATACCAATTATTACCCCTATAACTCCAGGGAAGAATTCCGCCTTCACCGATCGTCTTATTTTTGTCGGGAATAATCAAATCCTCACTTAATTCGAATTTTTTACCCAGGCCGTTGCATTCCGGACAAGCGCCATAAGGACTATTAAAGGAAAAACTTCGAGGCTCAATCTCCGAAAAACTGAAATTATCTTTCGAACACATCATCTCCTGATTATACAATTTTTCCTTCTTTTCTTGGCTCACTTTTACGATTCCCTTCGCCAACTTCAAAGCCATTTCCACCGAATCGTTGATTCGATCTAAGTTCTTAGCATTAACCGGAACTTGATCAATCAATACCTCTATATTGTGCCTGGTATATCGATCCAAATCGATGAATTTATAACCGCTTAAATTTTTCTCCTCTCCGTTAATTAAAGCCAGATCATATCCCTGCTTATACAAATTCTCAAGTAAAGTTGAATATTCGCCTTTTTTCCCCCTGACAATCGGCGCGAAAATTTTAACTTCCTGATTTTCCTTAAATTGAGCCACGATATCGTCAATTATCTCATCAACGGTCACCTTTTCAATCTTTTCTCCGCAAATGGGACAAAACGGCGTACCCACTTTGGCATACAAAAGCCTTAAGTAGTCGTAAATTTCCGTAATTGTCCCCACGGTTGATCTGGGATTGTGTCCAGTCGTTTTTTGATTAATCGAAATGGTCGGACTCATGCCCTCCACCAAATCAACATCCGGCTTGTTCATCTGTCCCAAAAACTGCCGGGCATAACTACTCAAACTTTCCAGATACCGCCTTTGGCCCTCAGCAAAAATCGTATCAAAAGCCAAAGTCGACTTCCCCGACCCGGAAACTCCGGTTATTACAATAAATTTATCCCTGGGAAGCTTCAAGCTGACATTCTTCAAATTATGCTCCCGCGCCCCCCGAATCACAATTTCCTTCATTTAATCTTTTAGATTAGAAACTAAGAAGTAAGAATAAAGTTTAGCATAAAATTAGAAATTTCTCAATCGCACAAACCATTCTCTTTTATTCAATCAAAAGCATAAAAATAACCCTTTTTAAAGACCGGATAATATTTTTTGTTTAAAGTCCAAAGCTTTAAAGCATTATTATATTAAAGAATTCCTGTCCAATCCAAAGACTGATCATCCCCCTTGCTTCACACTTTCCAATGTTTTACAGTATTAATATAAAAGGCTAAAATAATAAGCCCGGTTATGAAAACAGAAAACAGGTCGATTAAATATTAAATTGTAACCCCGATGAAAATAAAACTTTACCAAAACGGCACTACAATAGACGAAAAACAAAAAAAACATTTTGACCAGAAACTAACCAAACTTGACAAATATCTAACCAATCCCAATATCACTATCGAATTGGAGATAGAAAAAGATAAAAAAGGCCTCTTTCGAGCTGAGATCCAAACCAAAATCCCGGGCCAAAGATATATAGGCGAAGAAGAGGGAACTACTCCCGAGGAAGCCTTTGATTTAGCTATCGAAAGTTTAAAAAATCAAATCAGAAGAGACAAAGAAAAAAGAAGAACCCTTCAAAAAAGGGCCAACTTGAGTATTAAGAAAAAAATGTCCATCGACGACAAAGCTCGATTCTAAAAACACCCCAAATTCTGTAAACTAAAATTCCAGGCTTTCTAAAACAGCCTTAAATTCGGCTTGACATTTATCAAATTCCGGACCGTAACAAATTTGTGAAATCTCAAAAATTCGTTCATCCTCCAAAACTCCGGCTAAAACTTCAAAAAAAATCTCCTCGCCTTCTTTGTTAACAAAACTGTCCACTTTAATTCCGGTCAACTTGATTTGAGAACTTTCCAAAATTAAAGTTTTATCGGTATAATTGCCCCGGCCAAAATAATTCTTGAATTCATTAATCAGCTTCTGAACCGATTCTTCGGGTTTTTCTGTCAGTGAATCTTCAACTCCGATGACGATTTCGTTCCTTGGGTCACCTTCCTGAAAAAGAGTATACTGTCTTAAATAATCAACCCTTACTTTATCTTCTCTGGCCTTCCAGTCCTCGGCGTAAGTCAGGCTCATCCCTTTAGGGAGATGAAGAATATTTCTAGTTTGAACCTCATCTCTCTCACTATCTTCCCCAGAAATAGGCTTTGAAGTTTCACTATCCTTCAATCCCATTCCCGAAAAAAAACTCTTAACCTTATCGCCGCCTCTTTTTAATATCTTTTCTATCTGAGGCCAATCTCTCTTAACAAACCCTCTGCCTATCCCCTTGTAATAATAAAGATAAACCGAAACCGTAAAAACCAAAGCCAGAAGAAAGAAAAAAAACATTAATTTATCGTATCGATCCAGCCTTCTTTTCCTTTTTTCTCTTCTAACCGCCTGATTAATCAAATATTTGTTTACATCTTTATCGGAATTTAAATTTTCCATAACTATTCATTAAGTCTATTAATAATATGATCCTTATACCTCTCCGTATTAACGCCGTTTCGCTTCTGCAATTTCTTAAAAATATTTTCGACATAAGTCAAAGTATTTGTCTCTTTCGGACTTCCGACGTTTTTTTTAAACTCCGGCTTCCTATTCTCTAAATTCAAAGCCCTTTTACGCCTTTCGGCCTCTTCAAGCCTTTCTTTTTCAATCTGCCGTCGCTGTTCTTCAAAAGCCTGTTTTTTTTCTTCAAAATCGCTTTGATTTCCGTATCTCTTGTTTTCATAAAAACCATTGGCATCCGGCTTGTTTAAAAACCTCAAAGATCGCTCTCTTGATTCCCCAAAAGCGAAGGAAAAAGCCAAAAATATCCCAAAAACAAACGAAAAAATAGAAAACATTAAAATCAATAAAGGTGCGACCAGCCTGTTTTTAAACATAGACTCAAATTAAAATCAAAAATAGCAATTATTTAAGGTTCATAATTGTATATCAAAATAGAAAAATATAGTCAAAAAAGCTTATCCTCAAAAATTTATCTGCCAATCCCTTTATACAAAACCCCCGCCTCGATAATCTCATCCTTGCCAAGACAGTTTTTTCCGTCGATAACGACTTTAATCCCGTTCTTTTTCAAATTTTCACCCGTAAGTTCTTTTTTAAACTGATTATGATCGGTCGCCACGATCAAAGCTTCGGATCGCGCGAGGACCTCCTCCAGCGATTTAACCCCTGATTTGCTTAAGACATAAGGATCAAAAGCGACGACGTCGGCTTCCAGTTTATTAAGTTCTTGAAGAATTTCAAAACTGGGGCTCTCTCTTGTATCATCAATACCGGCTTTATAAGAAATGCCAAGCAAGCCTATTTTGGTTCGTTTAACCGGCATTTCCACTTTATTCAACTCATTCTGAAGCAGTTCAACAGCATAATTGGGCATACTGTTATTGATTTTTCTGGCCAGTTTAAGAAAATCATGACTAAATCCGACAGTTTCGGCTTTTTGAATCAGATAATAAGGATCAACCGGAATACAATGACCGCCGACCCCGCAGCTTGGCCAATGCGCCATAAAAGAAAATTTGCTGCTGGCTCCCTTGATTACATCAACCACATCAATCCCCAGCTGATCAAAAGACTTGGCAATCTCGTTAATAAAAGCGATATTAATATCCCTAAAAGCATTTTCGATTGTTTTGGTCGCTTCGGCTTCTCTTATTGATTTCATTGGATTAATTTTCGCATCTATTACCCTTTCGTAAAACTCAACCGCCTTTTTAAGTCCCTTTTCCGTCATCGCCCCAACATTTCTGGGCAAATTGGAAACATTCCAGTGCGAATCACCCGGATTGATTCTTTCCGGCGCATGAGCTAAATAGAAATCTTCGCCCAATTTCAACCCCTGCCCCTCCAGCAAAGGCAACACTACCTCCTCGCAGACTCCCGGATTAATGGTTGACTCCACAACCACCAACTGGCCTTTTTTATTATTATCTGAAATCGTTGCGACCGCGCTTCTCAAAGGTCCAAAATCGGGCCTGTAATTATTGTCTACCGGTGTGGGCACACAAACAATCACGATTTCGGAATCCTTGATTACCGTCTCATCCGTAGTGGCCTTTAATTTTTTCTCCTCTACCAGTGTGGGCAGCATCTCTTCGACCAAAACGTCTTTAAAAGGGGCTTCCCCGTGATTAACTTTAGCAACGGCCTTTTTATTTATGTCAAAACCGTAAACAAAATAACCCTTGTTGGCGGCCACACAAGCCAGTGGAAGTCCAACATAACCGATTCCCACAATAGTAACTTTTTCTTTTTTCATATTTTATTCTTAAATCAATTAAATAAAATTTATATCAAATAAACCTAATTTTTTGATTCCTCCCGGAGCAGGGCAAGAGGATAGTTCACTTCCCAAATTTTAGCATCAACCTTGATTTTTTCAATTCCCGGCCGTTCAAATGGCTTTTTTGAAGGCTTAACAATACTATATTCTAGACTGTAGTGGCCTTTTTTCTCTTTAATTATATTTTTATATAAATCCTTCTCCTCCTCCAGGGCCAGTAGATAAAGCTTGTCAAATTTATTTTTGTCAAGCTTATTTAAATCATCGGGATTAAAAAAGTAAACCGCCGGCTTCCCATAGATAACCCTCAAAGGCTCACTCACTAAAGACCACCCGCTCCCTGAGGCCTTCTGACTCACCAGCAGCAAATCATCCTCTCCAATTTTTCCAACCACCCCATCTTTTGAAAGATCCTCTAATTGAGACAACAAATCCTTGTTCTGAGTGAAATTCCAAAAAGGAATAATCAAATACAAATTATAAAAAATCAAAAACCCGATTAACAAAATTCCCAAAAAACCGGATCGCAAATAAGCCCCCTCCACCGCGTCGCGCACGCTCGACTTGACCCGTCGTAAAAAACCCAAATTACAATCCAAGACCCCGTAGAAAATACAAACCGGTATAATCGCAAAAACAAACCTGCGAAGCATCCATGGATGATCCGAACTGATATTGGGATCAATAAGATAATAAAAAATCAAACAAAAAAGAACCAAGGGAATCCAGAAAAGCTTTTTCCTGGTTTTTAAATTTCTTAAATATTCCAAAAAATTATCTTTGTTTTGATTGTTTTTATAATCCCTTATCAGAGCAAAAAAACCTCCAGCCAAAACCAAAAAGGCAAAAATAATCAAAGGCAGAATCCCATAATTAAGCAGCACCTTTGGCAGATAAAAATCCCGCCAATCATCCGGAATAAAAGAAAACCCTTCTTCAAAAAGGCCGGCATCGTCGCTTTGCTCCGTGTTATTCGGCACTTCAATAACGCCCTTAAAAGTATCAAAATAAAAATTAAAATTAACTGACAATGAAATAAAACCCGCAAGCATCAAAACAGCAAACATTAACCCGGATTTTTTCTTTCTAAAATTAGAGGCGTCAAAAATCAAAAAGATTAAGAACAAAGAAAAAATTATTAAAACCGCCTCAATTCTAACAAAAGGTGTAATAACTAAGGAATAGATCAACAAAGCATAATTAGTAAAATTCCTATTTTTAAAATACTTAAAAATCAGATAAACACTGAACCAGACAAAGGCGGCGAAAAATATTTCTGTTAAGGTGAGTTTATAAAAAACAAAAATCGGGAAGGCTGTAATTAAGGCCAAAACTCCAATCAAAGCAGGCAGCAGTCTTGCGGAAATTTCTCTAATCACCAAATAAAAACTGAAAACAAACCCGATAAACGGAATCAGATTCACAAATTTTAACCCAAACAAACCCAAAAAAGAAAATATTATACCAATCCAAACCGGATAACCCGGCAAAAACTGGGTTCTAATCGACGCACTATCGTGATAATAAAATCCCGGAAAATTCAAAGCTTTCCCTTGCTGATAGATCGCTCCAAATTGTCTTGTCAGTTCATCTTCATGCACCAATCCATGATCTTTGCTAAGCAAAATGCCGGCAATAGCCAAAGATCCTTCATCTCTACCGCCAAAAACCGTCGGTTCAGAATAAACAGCCAGAAATATCCCTGTCACGCAAATCAAACCCAAAACAAATTTATCCGCCCTTTTAATTTTTTCTATAATTAAAAACTTCCTTTTCAAAAGAATCCCAAAAATAAAAAGCTGCAGCAGGAAAAAAGCAAGCAACAAAGTTTTATAAAAAACTCCTAAAATGGCAATCAACAAAGCAAATAGCAACAATTCCATCCACCAAAAAAACAGAATCTCAAATAAATTTAATCTAATCTTCATCTAATCTTTATTTTATACTAAAATTTCCCTAGCAAATAATAAAAAATTTCTTTCAGGGATCCTTCTGTGAAAGCCTGCTAGGGCAGCGAAGCGTGGCCAAAAAAATTGGGATGGGTTTTTAGTTTCACAATTTAGGATAAATCGGAAATTCCCGACACAAAGCTCTAACCTCCTCTTCAATCCGCTTAATTTTCTGCTCGTTCTCATAATTCTCCAAAGCGTCACAAATCGCTTTGCCTAAAATTTTCATTTCCCCTTCCTTCATTCCCCGAATAGTCGCGCAAGGCGTTCCAAGTCTAATTCCGCTTGGCGAAAAAGCCGGCCTTTTATCGCCTGGAATAGTGTTTTTATTTACCGAAATCCCGATTTTGTCTAACGTCTCCTCTGCTATTTTACCGTCCAAATCTTTACTTGTGACATCCATCAAAACCAAATGATTATCCGTTCCGCCGGAAACCAGCTTAAACCCTCGCTCTAGAAAAATACTCGCCAGCGCCGCCGCATTTTTAACCACCTGATTGGCCCACCTAAGAAACTCTTCTGTGGACGCTTCCCTCAAAGCAACCGCAATTCCTGCAATTGTGTGCTCATGCGGACCGCCCTGAAGCCCCGGAAAAATCGCCCGATCAATCAAAGTCGGCAAATTTCGTTCGCTTATCTTATCAGGCTTTTTTAAAGGATTGGAAGGATCACCATTGCACATAATAATACCGGCCCTTGGACCTCTAAGGGTTTTATGAGTGGTGGAAGTTATCACATGGGCATGTCCGACCGGAGAAACATGCTCGCCCGCAATCACAAGACCGATAATGTGAGCAATATCGGCAACAAAAAAAGCATCGTACTTTCTTGCCAATTTCCCGAAAGTTTCAAAATCATATTCTCTCGGATAAGCGGTGGCCCCGGCAAAAATCAATTTTGGACGATGTTTCTTCAATAACTGTTCAACCTGATCAAAATCGATTCTTTCGTCTTTCCCGACTCCGTAACTGATCGAATTAAAATAACGCCCCGAAAAATTAACTTTATGTCCATGGGTTAAGTGACCACCGTTACTCAAATCCATCCCCATAATCCTATCCCCCGGTTCACATAAGGCAAAATAAGCCGCCTGATTAGCCGGACTTCCCGAATATGGCTGAACATTCACATGATCGACGCCAAAAAGTGCTTTTGCTCGATCAATTGCCAACTGTTCAATCTGATCTGTATACTCCTGACCGCCATAATATCTTTTCTTTGGAAAACCTTCGGAATATTTATTATTAAAAATCGAGCCCATGGCTTCTAAAACCGCTCTTGAAGCATAACTTTCCGAAGGAATCATCTCCAAACCGTTTTTTTGTCGCTCCAATTCTTTTTCGATTAAATCATAAACTTCTTTATCCTCTTTTCTCAAATTTTGATAAACTATTTTCCTTTGCCGCATAATAAATAAATTTTACTAATTAAAAAAACCGCTTTTTGATTATCTCCCAAATTTCATTTTTAACTTCATCTATTGCTTGATTAGCATTAATAATGTACCAATCATATTTAAGCGCCAATTGCTTATGCGTCTCTTGAGCTCTTTTTAAAAGCTCGTTATCCCTGTCTAATTTACTATGCTCCTGAGGCGATCGTTCAAACATTTCTCCGTCAAAAAAGACTGCCAAATCTTCATTACGGCTCGATTGATATAAATGCTCCATAATTTCCGGCTCCACTCCCATAGCGATTCCCCAAGCAGCCGCTGATCCAAAATAACTTTCGCAGACAATAAAAATTCCCTGATCCAGCTTCTTTTCCAGTTCAATGGTTTTTTGATTCTGATTAATAAAATTCAACAATTGAAACTCTCGATTGGATAAATTATACTTATCCTGATCCCTTAAAAAATTCATAATCAGACTTCCGGTCGGCTCCAGGCCGTAAACCGGAAATTTAATCGACTCCGCTTGATAACCTTTATCGCTTAATTTTTTGACCAGCAACTCGGCCTGAGTGGAACGACCCAAATTATTAATCCCATAAAAAGCGATCAATTTTCCTTTTTTGTTTTGCATTTTATTTTATTATTGATAATTAATTCGCAAGGCTTCCATTAAAGCAGCAGGACCCGCGAACCTTACAGAAGCTATTTATCACGTTTCTAGGCACTGCGAGCTACGCTGACATTCTCAAACTGGCTATTAAAATCCTTATAATACGCCTTGTAATTTTCCTCTCTGGTCCATTTTTTAATATAACCCTCGGGCAAAGGCAAAGCCGGAAATCTGTCTAATTTATCCCAGTCATCGCCTTTATACATCGGATAATTATAATAGGGATATTGTTTGGGAATACCTCGAATAAAAGCCACTTGCGGAATTTTCCAGCAGGTTCTGGCGTAATAAGCCCGATGCATTCCGTCGCAAATTAAATTTGCCACCTTGCCATTGGCTTCAATACTCTCTTCCACAATTACCGGCAAAAAATCTCTGGGCTCCTTTTCGTCTTTAAGCCAAAATCTAACAAAACCGTTTAAATTAAAAATATCGACTTTATATTTTCTCATTTCCCAATCCAAATTGGCGATATCCATCAAATTCTGCTCGATAATATACTTTTGCGGGCAATATAACTCTGTAGTATCCAGGTTCTCCAAAGTAACCACCGCATCTTTATAAGGCTGAATCTTAGACGCTTTTAACATTCTGACCGCCTTAAGCCGCTTTATTAATTCCTTTTCACCAAATCTTTTAATTTTAATTATTTTCATATTTTTAGAATAAACATTAATTGCCTTATCAAGTTCCTCTAAAGCGACGCGATAAAAAAAATCATAAATATTTCTCCAAATCATAAATTGTCGAAATATTCAAATCAGCGTGCTTTGATTTGTTCCAAACAATCACTGTCTGCATTCCCACTCTTTTAGCGGGAATAATATCCGCTTTTTCCTTATCTCCCACGTAAACATGTTCAATCGGCTTTCCTTTGGTCAATTTCAACATGGCATTATAAGCTCGGCCTTTGGTTTTACTCATTTTCCGATCTCCGCCAAAAATTCTAAATTCAAAATCGCTTTCAGGATCGAAGCCGATTTTTTTCAATTTCCGATAACTGCTTTCTTTGGCTGAAGTGGTAATCAAAAAAATGGTGTATTTCTCTTTTAAATAACGAACCATATTCACCAATTCTAAATCCGGCCTCAAAAACTTGTAAACTTCCACTTTGTTGGAAATATTGGCCGAAAATTGCTCGGCCTTGTCTATTCCTAAAAATCTAAAAGTATCGCTGCCGCTTCCAAAAATCTTATAATTTTTTTCAAAACGCTCTTCAGCTTCTTCGTAGCTAAGCTTTAACTCTTTACTCAAATCCTTATAAATAGTGTCTCGATAACATTTTTGAATTTCCTCGGTATCCTTATACAAAGTCTGATCCAAATCGAAACCCACAAATTTTATTTTTTCCTTTCTAAGCATAGATTTTTTTTAAACCTGAGCCTCCAAATCATCCGCCGAAACGCGACCGCCTTTCCACTGGCCTCTACTCAAGCTGCTTTTGCCTTTAATTTCACTAAAAACAATAAAAGCGACTCTGGCTCCCAACTCAAATTTAAATTTCGCCGGCCCGACATTTTTTAAGCCAAAAGTTAATTTGCCGTAATAACCGGGCGAGACCTTGCCGCTCATTAACATAACTCCGCTTCTAAAAAGCGTGCTTCTGGCAAAAATCCGGGCAAAAGTTTGTTTGTCAATATTCACTTCTTCAATCGTTCTAATCAAGACAAAATCATCCGGATTCAAAATATAAAAACGGTCGCCTTCTTTTCTGGAAGCCGCAAGTTCGCTCATCGGCGTTTTCCTTTCTTCCAGGCCCAAAAAACCGCCCCCGGCAATCTGATAGACTTCATCCACTCTAAGATCAAAACCCGGCCCCTCCGGTTTTTCAAGTTCCCGTTCGCTTAAATTTTTAACCAATTCCTTTTCTTTAACTTTTTTCAAAATTTCATCGCCGCCTAAAATCATTTTTGTTTAATTTATTTGTTTAAAAAAAGCCAAAACAGAAATCCACGCGCCGTATTAATTTTAATTATTTTTTGGCTCCTTAAAGAACAATCTTGAGCCTAAAGCAAACTCTCCCATTTTAGGATAAATTAATTTTTCAGGTTTCTTTCCTTTCTCTTTAAATTAGCAAATTAATTAAATTTTTCAAATTTTTTAACAAAAAAAACCTAGAAATTAACCTTTATTGATTTTTCCTAACCTCTCTTTGAATCCTTTCTCCAGATCTTCCTTCATCTCGGCATGAAATTTGCTATCATATCCATCGACAAAACCCAAGATAAACCCGCAAGTCTCCTCTTCCGGACAAAAGCCGGCATTAACACATTTAGGCTGAATCAAATAACTTAATTCTTTTAAACCCTTATAATCTAAAATTTCTTTTAATTGACGAATCTCTTCTTTGGTTTGTCTAAAGATCTGCTCGTCGGCGGTTGGGCAACTTCTTAATTGATAATATCCGTCAACCAAATTATATAAATTATATTCCTGAACCATATCGATTCTAATCGCCCTTGGAATCACAAAAACGGCATCCTTTTCTTTGATTCCCAACTTCAGTAAATCATTGTAAGCCTTCATCGAAGTAAACAAAGCCCTCATATACAATTTTAATGTCTTTTCCTTAAGTCTTAATTTGGACGGAATGGCAAAGACTTTATCGATCTCATCCAGAGCATCTTCACTCAATCTTGCTTTCTTGTTGAAATCTTTTTCATGTTTTTTAATCACCGACCAGGCTCTATCAATACAATAATAAATCGATTCCGTGGTAACGGGAGCGGTTCTATGTCTTTTTTTATCCCGCCAGACCCGCCAACTGACATTTGAAAGGGTTTTCACATTAACCGCATTCTGATAATCTCTAACCAATTTTCTCTTTAAATCAAGCAGCTTTCTCCAGTTTTTCCTCAATTTTTCCTTCTCTAAAAACAACTCTTCTTGATATTTTTTAATTTCATTAACCCTTTCTTTGAAGCCCCGACCCAACAAAGCATCAACATTAAAAACCCTGACTTCGTCCTCTTCGGTTCCAAAATCGGCTTTAATATCGCGCACCAAATGATTTCTTTTGGGATCTTTAAACAAATTGGGATAGGGATAGGTGTTTTTAGGCGCCGCATCTCTGGTGGCAAAAAGCAAATCAATCCCCAGTCCTCTCATTTCCTTCTCGATCGCTTTTAAAAGAATGCCCCCCTCTTCAGGCATCCATTTTTTTTCCAGTTCATATTCTCTGGCAAAAGTAGCCAGACTTTCGGCCGGAAGGGTGATTATCCCTGTTCCATAAGTTCCGTAATGCAGAATCTTTCCAGCTTCATCCTTAATCACTCCCAGCTTCAATAAATCGTTAAAAACCTTGATATTCAAATTAGAGGCTTTTTCATAAAGTTCTTTGGCCTCAAAATTCTTAAAAATGGCGGCCGGACAAACATTATGCGCTTTACTCACTTCAGCGCGTCTGCCTGAATGCATCAAAGCAGAGCTATGGGTTATTCCGGTCAACATAGAACCAAGCATTTTACTGGCCTCAAAACTAAAACAAAAAACCGGCATTGTCGCCATCGAGGCATGACCTCTAAGCGAAGATTTTCGAAGAATCAATTTTACCTTTTTAGTTATATCCTGATGTTTCCTTTGAGCTTCATCTATCAAATCCTCCACCGAATCTCCTTTAAAGGTTAACAAACCGGAGAAAGCGGCTATTTCCTGAGGGCTTAAATTCAAATTTCTAGTTTTATACTGCGGAATTATACCCAAAAACTTAATTTTCATATCTGTAGTATTTCTCATAACTTTTATTTTATTATTTAAAATTTAGAGTGAATTCGGTTGAATTATTGCCAAGGCAGGGGATAGCTAAAAATCTTATTAAAAAAATCAACTACAAATTCTCTTAAACATTTGATTTTATATAAAAATCAAAAATTTGTCACACCGACTGACAATACCACAAACAAGGGATATCTGTTTTTTAATTTATTTTTAATTTAAAATAGAGATCTAATGTCAATAAGAATTTACTTCTGTCAATCCGACCGCTTCCCAAATCATCTGCGCAATCTCCTTTTTCGAAAGAATCTTTCCATTTTTCACACAATCAATCCTCTGCACCGCTCCCGATTTTACTAAATCCTCGGCGCTTTTTTTTGCATTATTCAGATGAGAGGCACTCTCTTCATAAACGTCTTTTTTTCCACCCAGATACTGCTTTTTTTCGGTTTTATTGCCGGCCAATTTTCTCGCGATATCCAAAGAGACATCCAAATAAATAATCAAATCCGGTTTGGGAATCTTAAACACCTCATACTCCATTTTTTCAAGCCATTTTAGATATTTTAATCTCTCTTTTTTGCCTTTTAACTTACCTCCCTGATGAATAAAATTGGAGCTAACATATCTATCCGACAAAACAATATAACCCTGCTTGATCCATTTCAAAATTTCCCCGCTTGATTCAAAACGGTCACAAGCGTAGAGAACCGACGTTACATAAGGATCCAAAGTCAAAAAATCTCCATGCTCGCCTTTTAAACATTCTCCGATTAATTTTCCAAAAAAATTATCATAATATCTTGGAAAATCGATTTTTTTCACCTTTCGTCCCTCTTTCTTTAATCGATCGAAAAGCATTTCGGTTTGTGTCGCCTTCCCGCTGCCGTCGATTCCTTCAATAATAACAAATTTTCCGGCTTTGTTTCGCATAAATTCTAATTAAAAACCACCTTCATAACCTCAACCTCGCTCTGCCCGAAATAACTCCAGGCCACCTCGTCTCCATCATAATCTTTTAAATAAAGAACTCTTTTGATTTTAGAATTAATAATAGATTTGGTGCACATCGCGCAGGGCCGATAGGTTACATATAAATCGGATCCGGAAATATTAACCCCCAAAGAGGCGGCATTCGAAATCGCGTTTAATTCGGCGTGACTTCCCCGGCAGAGACCCTGATGTTTCAAAACTTTAATGCCCACCTTTTTGGCGCAGCCCACCTCAAAACAATGCTCCAATCCTTTTGGAGGACCATTATAGCCCATACCCAAAAGTTGATTTTCTCTCACCAAAACCGCTCCCACCTGATAATGCAAACAAACCGACCTGGTCTTTATCTGATCGGTTAGATTAAACCAAAACTCCTCCCATTTAGGTCTTTTGATTCCCTTTTTTATCCTCCAAACTTTATTTTTCATATTTTTATTTATCGATTAAGAACTCTCCTTTGCAGGGTGCCTGTTTGAATTAATAAGCCCGTCATTCATCTCTACACCAATCTTTTCACAAAATAATTCTCTTCCTGCCTGTTAATCAAATCTCTCCCGCAATAAAGAGGACCTCTCCAGCACTTTCCCTTTCTGTAGCAGGGAGGCTCAAAAAATTTAACAAGTTCCGTATCCCCCAGTCTTTCTTTAATCTCGGACCTGAGCTGACGGCTCAATTCATAGATATCCCTGGTATTATGCCAGCATAAACGACCGGCCTGTTCATGACAAATCGAATTTAAGGAGGATTTTTTAGTATATTCAACCATAGCTCCCAAAGGCGCCAACACCGTGGCCAAAGTTTTATCCATATTTTTATAGATAGATCTCCATTGCACCAAAATTTTTCGAGCATCTTTAGCCAAACCCAATGCCTTGGCGATAACCGATAGATAAATATCTCCGGTAAAAACCGGACGGCTTCTTCTGATAGTTCTATATCTCTGATCCTGACTCATAGTCGCAATCGGCAAATTCACCTTCACAACCAAATCCTTCAAGTTGTTATTCATAAAAATCGGCAGATAATGAAGTTTGTCTATCTCATACATCGCGTTTTCCCGAGGGACAATAAAGGAAGCGGCATTTTTTAAAAACTTCAAATCATAATTCATAAGTTTCAACTTAAGTTCGAAATCAACCGCTCCTTCTTTCTTTTCTTTCATTTTCGGATACCAAAAATTTTTCTTCCTTTTTTTGGCTTTAAATAAAAAACTTAAGTCAGGATATTTATTAATAACTTGAGCCGCCATGGAATCCAAAAGAAAGCGCATAACCGGATTCCAGCTTGATTCATACAAAGCGGCCAAACTCAACAGATTAATCGAATAAACCAAATTAGTGGGAAATATAGAAGGGATAAAAATCCGCAACTGTTCCTGGGCAATTTTTTCGCTTCTATCTTCAATGAACTGATCGCTGGCATAAGGTCTTTCTTTCTTCAATAATTCCTGAGCCATATTTTGAGCCTTGGGCAAATTTAATTGGTAAGTTTCATGGCTCTTTTTTACATAATCTATAACGGCTTTAATTTCCGACTTTTTCAAGGCCCAAAAACCTTTAATGTAATCCTCGATAAAATCTATATCCTCTTCATTATAAAATCTAAGCCCGAAACTGCCGCTCTTTTGATCGCTATTATAAAAAGGATTCACCAAGTGCAAACCAAAAATGACGTCTCCAATGCTTACGTTTTTGATTTGAAAATTTAAATTAAAATGAGAAAACGGCGTATGATGCCCGGTATTAAACAATTTTTCCTCAATGTCTATCTCTTTACCAGCCTCACTTTTACTGTTTCCATAACACTCTTTATAAACGTTAAAAAGCAGTTTTTGAGGATCAAGCTTTGTATGAGAAATCAATTTGATTTGGATAGTCTTTTTCATTTTTATTTACCGCTATTTTCAAAACCGAATCGAATTTTACTTTTGAAAATCTAGTCTTTTATTTTAATACTTGGCCCCATTGTGGAAGTAAGATAGAGCCTTTTGATCATTTTCCCCTTCACTTTTTGAGGTCTGTTTTTTTCCAGCTTTTCGATAAAATCCTTGTAATTTTCCAACAATTTCTTTTTTCCAAAGGAAAATTTGCCGAGAGCTTGATGAATAACTCCAGTTGGGTCGTTTTTAACCGTGACCATTCCTTTTTTTAACAGTTCCACCGTATCTTTGATCTCTTTGGTTACCGTATTATTTTTGGGGCTGGGCATTAATCCTTTTGGACCTAATATTTTGGCTATTTTAGCTAATTTAGGCATCATCGACGGATCGGCAATCACTATGTCAAAATCAAGCTTTCTCTTTTTATTTTTAATTCTTTCAATATCCGCTTCACCCAAAATCACATCCGCGCCGGAAGCTTCCGCCTCTTTGGCTTTAGTGCCTTCGGCAAAAACCGCGACTTTCACTTTTTTTCCTGTTCCATGGGGCAAATTCAAAGAAAATTTAAAATTCTGCTCCGACTTTTTAGGATCGATATTTAAGTTAACATGGACCTCTAATGTCTCATCAAACTTAACCTTGTTCATGGCAAGTAAAAAATCGAGAGCCTGACTGACGTCTTTTATTTCTTCCAATTTAGCTTCATTGTTTCGATAACGCTTACTTCTTTTCATCTTATATAATTTTTTAAGTATTATTCTGAATTTATTTATTCCAATCCACGTTCACCCCCATACTTCTGGCTGTTCCTCCAATAATTTTTTTGGCCTCCTCGACGTCGTCGGCGTTTAGATCCTCCTTTTTTCGCTCGGCAATTTCAGCCAGTTGAGTGGCGGTAATGGTCCCCACTTTATCCTTTTGAGGGACTCCCGAGCCTTTTTTTAATTTCAAAGCTTTTTTGATCAATTCGGCCGCCGGAGGACTCTTTAAACTAAAATCAAAACTTCTGTCTTCATAAACGTTAATGTCCACCGGTATAACATCCCCCATCATCTCCTTTGTTTTTTCATTGAATTGAGTACAAAAATCCTGAATATTTAAACCATGCTGGCCTAACGCCGGACCGACCGGAGGACTCGGATTGGCTTTACCGGCCGGAATCTGTAGCTTAATCACTGTTTTTAACTTTTTCATCTTATTGAATCTTAAAAAAACCAATTATTTTTATTGCGAATCTCTATCGGTAAGAGATCGGCCAAAAACGAAAATTTTCCTTTCCGCAGAAACTGTTACAATTTTTTTAACTGCAAAAAATCCAAATCAACGGGAGTCTCCCGATTAAACATATTCACCAGAACTTTCACCTTGCCTCTTTCTTTATCAACAAACTGAACCTTTCCGTCAAAATCTTTAAAAGGACCGTCCACAATTCTTACAGGATCGCCTTTAAGCAGATTAATTTCGTATTTCGGTTCCTCAACCCCCATTCTCTTCATAATATTATCCACTTCCTGCTTGCTCATTGGAATCGGAACAGTACCGGAACCCACAAATCCGGTCACATTAGGCGTATTTCTAACCACATACCAGGAATCGTCGGTAACAATCATCTCAACCATCACATAACCGGGATAAATTCTTTCCTTGATTACCTTTCTTTTGCCGTTTTTAATCTTGATCTTTTTTTCCGTTGGAACCAAAACATTAAAAATCTTATCCTGCATATCCAGAGATTCGATCCTCTGGCGTAAATTTTTAGCTACATTATCCTCGTATCCGGAATAAGTATGTAAAACATACCACGCTTTTTCTTTTGGTAAATCCTGTTTCATAAAACCTTACTTAATAAATAGTTAAAAGTATAGTCCAATGTACCTAAAAAAACGGCGACTCCTAAACTGATTACTATGACCATCTTAGTATATTTTGTCACCTGCTCCTTGGTCGGCCACTTAACCTTTTTCATTTCCTTTCTGGCCTCCTTTATATATTTTACCAATTTTTTCATTACTATTTTTTAAAGATATAGTTAACCAATTTAATCTGATGATTCTTAATGAGGTGCCCATTATGAATTCATCCATTTACAATTTAACCATATCTCTTAATCTTTAAAAAGACCTCCGCGAGGTCCTTGATTTTGTATTATGTAAGATTAGCCAAACAAAAACAATAAGTCAATACCATAACAAATCCAAATCACCTGCAAAGACAATCACATACATCAACCACAAAACTCTCTAAACATTTTTGCTGCATTCTTAAAATTATCTTCTATGTAAGGCTCCCCTTTATCATTTGTCATACCAGGAAAATATATATCGCCTACTTTTTTTAAGACTTCCATATTCGGAAACGGAGAACTCGGTTCATAATTAAAAAAAACATCTAATGTTTTCGGATTAAAAGATCTAATTTTATTAACTACATTATCCAGCGTATTCCCACTTACAATATCTTTATCAAATAAAATAATTCTACTTGATTCCAATTTATGTTCAAGATTATTTAAGCCGATAAATTTAACGATCTTCCTATCATCTCCCCTCTCTACTTGAATAATTTCCGTTTTTAATCCAACCAATAAAAATACACAACCTGAAAAAATCCCCCCTTTTGCAATTGACAGACCTAAATCATAATTTTCGACAATCTCTTTAGCCAGAAGAAGCGTATCCGCTACTCTAAAAGAAGGATAGTCTTGCCTAAATCCATTATCTGTTAAACTTTTTATATACTTATTGTAGACCTTATTTTTAATCCTATCCCACATAAAAAAATATATATCAACCCTAACATGCTCTGACTCATTTTCAAAAACACCGCTATCCAATCCCTGCATAACTACCTTTTCCATCATTTCCCAATTTTTAGCCTCTTTATAACAACTATATGCAAGAGATAAAAACCCTTCAGATAAAGCATCTTTAGCCAAAGATTCCATTTCGGGAACGTCAATTTTAGAAGAATTAGTCAAACTTTTATACTTTCTCCAATAATCTTTCTCAAAAGTATCCTCTTCTCCTTTTTGCTCAATATTCATAGCTAGGTTCTTTAATTTTTTCTATACCAGCCATCTAATTTATAATCTAAATAATTATCAAAAAAATTTCAAAACATCCTTACTCTTCCCTCCTCTTAACCCTCTCTTGTAACTTTCCAACTTATCAAAAGTTCCGTAAATGACGGCCAGACAAAGCCACATCGGCATAAAAAATATTCCGGAATTAAACCAATTGGCAACAACAAGACCGATAATTACCATAACAATCATTTGATTATAAATATAAAGTTTATGATAATTCGATTCGCCTTCAATGATGGAAATTCGCTTGATTTCTTTCACCAGTCTTTTCTCTCTTCCCGACAAATATTGCAGATTTCTTATGATAAGACGCGATAATAACAAAACAAAAACAACCAAACCGCCCAAACCGGCGGAAATCCACCACTCCCAAAACACATTACTGGCATTGTACAAATAATCCCTTCTTGCCGTTGTCGCTCCCTGGCCTTGTCCCAAAATCGGACTTTGTTTAACCAATTCCCAATTGGAATCATAAACGCTCTCTCTTATTTCTATATTTTCGTCACTTATCATTTTCTCAACCACTCGATAACCCAATTTTTTATAATACTCTATCTCCTCCAAATTGATCTTAAACGATTCATCGCCCCGCTCGGCAACCGTTATAATATGCTCTCTGGTAAAAATACTGACGAATCGATCGTTTAAATTAAAGCGGGTTAAATTAAAAACCAAAACCGATCCCAAAGCCAAACCGAAAATAACTAAACTCATCAAAAAAACAAATAAAGAATTAAGAAAAACCTTAAAATTGATCCGTTTGAAAAACAAACTCAAAATTGAAAAAATCAAAAATCCCCCAAACATTAAGATAACACTCACCCAGGCCGCTCGAGCGACACTAATAATAAGCGTTATAAAGGCCAAATAAAGGATAATCATAATCCAAACCGGCGCCACCCTTACATTCAAAAATTCCAACAGCGCTTTTTTATCCAATCGATTTTTCTCTTCCAGATCAAAGCTTTCCTCTCTTTTCTCCTCTTTTTGAAGCTGTTTTTTGAAGCTTGAAAACTGATTCAGTAAAATCGGCACCACAAGCGCGATTAAAAAAACCAGATACATCCCCAACCAATCCGGCTCGAAAAAAGTGCCATTTGGTCTGGCAGCCATTATCTGAAAACTTTCCAATCCTTTTTCAAAAGCAACATTTTGATAAATGGAGAAAGCAAGAATCGGAAAAGAGGCAAAGATAAAAGCTTTAACTACTCTCTCTAAACCATATTTTTTGCTTTTTATCCACCAGTAAATTAGGAAGGTTATAAAAACAACCAAAATAAAAACAATTGTCTGTTTCAAGGAGTAAGAAAAATTATAGGCATTGAACAAAGCGATAAAACTAAAAAGAACCAAAAGCCCAAGTAAAGTCAGAAAATATCTGCCCTCGGCATAAACCGCTAAAACCTCTTTTTTTAAATTAAACCAATAAAATCTAAACCAGCTGAAAAATTCCTTAAGCTTTGAATCTCCCCATTTACAGGTTCGACAATGGTTTTTTCTGATGAGCCTGATGAGACGATAAATCAATATGAAAAAGATAAAAAAGCCAACCCAGTGATAAATTCGAAATCCCAAAATTTCTATAATATCCACACAGGAAAAAGCGGTTAAAAAAATGATCATCCAGCTCTGTGAAACAAATAACATGGTAAAGACCGCGGTCAAAGTCAAAAAACTAACAATTTCACTTTCGAAAAATCCCAGCAGGTAAAAAATCAAAAGAAAAAGCAGCAGTAAATTAACAACAATGTAAGGAATTTTTCTTCGCATAACAAAAATATTAACGCCTAGTGCCACAGGAGGGATTTGAACCCTCACGTCCCTAAAGGACACTAGCCCCTCAAGCTAGCCTGTCTACCAATTCCAGCACTGCGGCTCACAAAGAAACTAAATCAAAATTTCCTATTTATTGGGTTTCTTTCTTATCCTTTGTTTGGCTTTTTTCTTCTTTGGCCTTATCTGCTTTTTGGCTGTGCTTTTTTGAGGCCTGCTCTTTTTTTGCTTCTTTCCCGATTTCTTTTGATGAATCAGCTTTTTTGTTTTCTTGTGACGACTTTTGTTGGAATTCTCCTTCGGTTTCAGCCTCCAAAAGCTCGTCGTTTTTTTCAATTAATCTGGAATCTTTTCCCGATCTTTTTCTTAAATAATAAAGTTTCGATCTCTTAACCTTATGTCTTTTTAAAATTTTGATTTGCTCCACCAAAGGAGAATTAAGTGGAAAAATGAATTCAACACCTACTCCGCTTGCCATCTTTCTAACGGTTATCGTAGCGCCCTTTTCGTTCCCATGCTTTCTTGCAATGACTGTGCCCTCGATTACCTGGATTCTCTCTTTGTCCCCTTCTTTAACTTTTCTATTAACTCTCACTTTATCGCCCGCTCTGATTTCATTTAAAATTTTAACCATATCAATTAACTAATATTTATCTTCTATTTAAGATTAACAGCGTAATGCCTGTAAATTTTCTTTATCTTCCCCTAATAATAGAGAATACTCTTGGGAAGTCAAGGTTTAAGTTGAAAAAATGCAAATAATCCGAACCCCCAGGATTGCAAATTTTTCAAAAAACATGCAAAATTAAATTGCTTATTTCGACAATTCTTAAATAAACATTAGCTTCAACAAATGAACGAAAATATACTCAGAAAAAAAGCCTTAAAATATCATCGTCTAAAAGAGAAACCCGGTAAAATCGAAATTAGCCTCACCAAACCTTCCAAAACCCAGGCCGATTTAAGCCTGGCCTATACCCCGGGTGTCGCCTATCCTTCTCTTGAAATCGCCAAAAAAAAACAAAATTCCTACAAATACACCAACCGAGGCAACTTAATTGCCATTTTAAGTAATGGAAGCGCCATTTTGGGACTCGGCGACTTGGGACCAGAAGCTGCCTATCCGGTGATGGAAGGCAAAGCCCTGCTTTTTAAAAATTATGCCGACATTGACGCTTTTCCTTTGTGTATCCATGGCCGAAAAAACTCCCAAACCTATCAAACCCATCCCGCAAAAATCATCGAATTCGCTAAAGAAATAGCTCCATCTGTTGGCGGTATCAACTTGGAAGACATAAAAGCTCCGGAATGTTTTGAAATTGAGGAAGAACTGACCAGAAAATTGGATATTCCGGTATTTCACGACGATCAACACGGAACGGCCATCATTACCGTTGCGGCTTTGATTAATGCCTTAAAATTAACTGGCAAAAAAATAGACAAAGTAAAATGCGTTTTCTCCGGAGCCGGAGCCGCCGGTATCGCAACCGCTAAACTCTTTTTAGCCGCCGGTGTTAAAAAAAAGAACTTGTTTCTCTGCGATTCTAAAGGTGTAATTTACAAAGGCAGAAAAATAGGTATGAATGCCTATAAAAAAGAATTCGCCATCAGCACAAAAGCGCGGAGCTTAAAAACGGCTCTCAAGAATGCCGACGTCTTTATAGGCGTTTCCCGAAAAAATCTTTTGCGGCCTTCCATGGTCAAATCTATGGCCAAAGACCCGATTATCTTTGCCATGGCTAATCCCTGGCCGGAAATTATGCCGGATCTCGCCCGACAAAGCGGCGCTTTTATCATTGGTACTGGCCGCTCTGATTTTCCCAACCAAATTAACAATGTTTTGGGCTTTCCAGGACTTTTCAGAGGACTCCTGGATACCCGCGCTAAAATCATAAACACCGAGATGAAACTGGCCGCCGCCAAAGCCCTTGCCGATTTAACCGAACAGGCCGTCCCGCCTAAAATCAAAAAACACTTTAAAAAAGCCTATCCAAAGGATTTTAAAAAAGGCATCTTTAATGCCAAAAATCCTCTTAATCAAGACTACGTTATCCCAAAACCCCTGGACCCCAGAGTGGTTCCCTTGGTCGCCCAAAAAGTGGCAAAAGCCTCAATTGAAACCAAAAGCGCCCGAAAAAAAATCGCCAGTCTTAAAAAATACCGAGAATCAATAGAAAAAAG
Source organism: Candidatus Moraniibacteriota bacterium (assembly GCA_014729445.1). Taxonomy (GTDB): domain Bacteria; phylum Patescibacteriota; class Minisyncoccia; order CAIUEV01; family JAHKAQ01; genus WJJX01. Next base: position 41,215 of record WJJX01000108.1, read on the forward strand.
AATTCAAAATCTCTAATTTTTATACCGCTTTTTTATCTCTTCATACCATTTTTCTGGCTCTGAAACATTTTTCAATATCAATTCGGCCATTGTGCTGCCGGTGGTATTAATAATCACATTCCCGGTTTTAAAAATCTGATTTAATAAACCTTTGTCTTTTTCAATAAAATCGATTTTATCAAAAATAATCGAGGTCTGTTTTTTATAAACCAAACCCCTCCTGTATAAAACTCTGTCTTCCTGAACAAGGTAAGTTCTTACTTTAACACTCAAAATAAACAAAATAATAAAAAGAAAGCTCAAAATCAGGATAGAAAACGAAACAAAGGCCACCTTCACAAAAATTAAAACAAGCGAATCAATAATAATAAAAAACAATAAAATGCCTAAAATGGAATTTACTAGATGCGGGCTTCCTTTCAGCACAAAATCTTTTCTCGGTTCTCGATCAAATTCCAGCTCTTTTAAATCAAGATTCGTTTTGACTAAACCTAAGCCCAGAATGTAATCAACCAAATCGTCTTTGGTGTCTATATTTTCGACAAAAGCAAAATTAAATCCGTTGGAAACCAGACTCACCGACTTTTTAGAACCCTGCTTTCTAACCAGTCGCTCTCCGACCAGGTTGAAACTAATCTCGCCCATCTTGGAAAAAGGATATTTTTTAGTCGTTATATCCTTCACGTTCTCCAAAAGCGAAAAATAATAATGCTTAAAAAATATCCCTTTTTCAAATCTTAAACTATCCTTGAAAAAAACCAGACTCATCTTTTTATAATAGAAATGGCGATAAACAATTATAATAAGCAATAACACCAAATAAGCGACTAACAGCACCGAAAAAATCGATCTTGCCAACTCAAAACCTTCAAGCAATTCGCCCTCCAGTCCAAAAGAGAAACCAAAACTTACCAAAAGGAAGCCAAAACAAACTAATAAAATCAAATACTGAAAAAGATAAGCCCTAAATTCATTGCCTAAACTATATTTGGATCCGATTTTATGACTCTTCTCCAACTGTCTGATTCCAACTTTTAAAAGCAATTTCTGGACTGTTTTTTTATCTGCTCGAATGTTTCTTAAAATCAAAGGCTGATTCGATCCAATCGAATTAAATTCAATCGTCAAGGTTTTAAACCATTTATCAATGAAATTTTTTTTTAATTCAACCGAGGTTATTTTTTCAAAGGAAAATTCTATCTTTTTATTGCTCAAAAAATTGTAAGCCTGTTCGATTTTACTGGACTTTACATAGTAAGTTGTTGCAAATACGGGAATTATCCCAACCAGGGAAGAGGTAACAAAAACCACCAAAACCGGCAAAAGACCAGCCAAGGCAAGCGGCACAAAAATAATCAGGGGAATGAAAATCAAAACCACCCCGCCCAAAATCAGCAAAAAACCGAAAAGAGATCGGAACGGCTGCATTTTAAATTCATCGATATAATTTTTATCATAAATATTTTTGATGGTCGATTTTTCCTTGTTTGATTTAGTCTCGCCTTTGGTTTTGCTTTCTGATTCAAGTTTGTCCTTCGCTTTAAGCGATTTCCGCTCCGCCCTGTTTATCAGAGAATCTAAAACTTCGTTCATTTCTTTGCCTTTTCTTAAATTTTTGAACAATATTTCGCTATCTCCGCCCTGGCAGCTTAATTTAACGTCGTAAATTCCGAAAATCCGACTAATCAAAGATTGATCCAAATTGGAATCAGAAAGATTGCTAAAAGGAATAAAAGCATAGTTCTTATTTAAAAAACCGTCTTTATAAACAATCACGTCTTCGTAAATAAAATATTTTCTTTTCAAAAGATCCAAAAAAGCTATGAATTGTCTCAAAATCGAATAAACAAAAACCGCCAAAATAATCAAAACAAAAGAACCGAGCCTTGTCCAATTAAAATCGACTGCTTGAGAGATATGGATATCCGCTACAAATTCTCCCAAAAAAAAGACAATAAAAACTAAAATCCCCAAAATATTTTTGAAAACCTCGAATAAAACTCCAAGAATTACCGGTTTATCCCTAAATTTTAAACTTTTCCTGCTGAGCTCAAAACCATTTTTTTCCATCAATGCGCTAATTTGTTTGTATTTTTGACTGGTTTTATCTACGGATTCCAAAAAAATCTCGCTGGAGGCGGAACCGGCCGACTCGACCCTGACTCTTCCGGTTTTGAAAACGGCATGTTCAATAAAAGGAAGCCGCATTTTGACATGGGTAATATTTTTAACCAAAAGCTCTGTCTCAGAATCCGAAAATAAATTTCCGCCTTTTTGAACAATTCTATCTTCTAAAAAAACATACTCTCTTTTCGAAAAAGCGACCAATGAGTTAATCAAATTAAAACCACTGGCCAAAACAAAAATAGAAACAACCAAAGTCCAAACCAAAAAAGAATCAAAAAATATAGTCAAAATAAAGCCAATCAACAAAAAAACAAAAAACAAAATTAAAACAGCTAATAAATTCCTCTTAATCAAAAAAGCAGCTTTTTGAGGTTTAATCATTTTTTGCATAAATATGATGAAAAATTTTTTATTATTTAGCTTCTTTAACTATATCAAATACAATCCGGCCAAATTTATCAAACTTATTTTGAATAAAGTTCAGATCATCTTCATCCATTAAATATATAATATCGCTAATTGTTAATTTCATAAAATTTTCCTGCGCATCAGAAGATTCTCTTTGTTTTTGACGAAGCTTCGAGAGTTTTTCGTTTTCCATTATTTTTGCTTTTAGGATATCTTGAATCAAAGAATTTAATAAATTGCTGGTAAAAGCATAGCCCTTTTGATCTTTTTTCATAAACCAAGAGCCTAGAAAAAATCTTTTATCTTGAGAAATCGAAGCCCAGTCAGATAAAAATTCAAAAGCCTCTTTGGAACTGCTCATCTTAATTCCCCTAGCTTCAAGTTCTTTATTCAATTTACTCCAATCTCTTTGACTCCTACCTGAAAATCCAAACTCTGTAAACAAAATACCATGAGCTAATTCATTGGCTTCAATACAAGTATTATAAGTTGCTTGATCAAAATCTTCCCATAAAGGATTCCGATCAGTTAGCTTTTTTATTTCCTCATACTGCTGGTTCAAATGCGCCCTGTTTACAAAAGAGAGCCCAAAAATATTTTGACCACTCGGCAAAAAATTGGATTCATTCACATAAAACAATTCTGTTTTTTGGTCAAGCACCCCTTCTTCTTTAAAACAATGCACTAAACCGGCATAATCTGAATAATTAACCTCTTTTCTCCCTTTTTCTTCAATTTCAATAAAGGCATCCCCCCCTAGATTGCGATAAAGAGTATTATAAAATTGACCATTTCTAGCAAAATAAAGAATCAAATCATGCAAAGCCGTATTAAATCGATTTTCCCCCATCGAAGAGTGCACTAATCCATTCAACAATTTAAACAAAGTATCATCTGGAGCCTGCTTAGAATATTTATTAAATTGAGTTATAGTCGAAGCTATTATGTCATAAGTCAAACTTTCCTCAGTTTCATTTGCATCTAAATCCGAAATAGTAAACTGTGTTTCATTTACCTTTCTTGCTATAAGACTTACAAACCTCCTTGTTTCTTCATGAACTTCACCCTCCTTTGCCAAAACTTCCCCGACTTTTGATCCCCCGCTACTCCAAAAATATAAAAATGCAAACGCAAAGTTTCGCAAAAAATCCCTTCTTGACATTGAAAAATCCTCTTCTTTATATTCCTTATGTTCATAAGGATTTTCCATAATTTTTTAAATTAATAAACTAATAACGAATATACCACTATACCACGTCATAGCGATAACGAACAACAAAACTCACTTTCGCTATTGCTACGGCCTAAGGAAGGCGGAGAGAGAGGGATTCGAACCCTCGGAGCCCGTGAAGGCTCAACACCTTAGCAGGGTGCTGCTTTCAGCCACTCAGCCATCTCTCCTTTAAAGATATTTTTTCCTTTTCTTGTTTTTTTTAAGCTTTTCAATAATCGCTTTAACATCCTGACTCCTGCCCCTCGGACAAACCAGCAAAGCGTCTTTCGTATCGACTATTACCATATCATCTAATCCGATAGTTGCAACCATCTTGCCGCTTGTAGTGTAAACCAAACTATGCGTAGTATCCACCCCCATCCAGTTTCCCTTGACTAAATTGCCTTTCGAATCGGCTTTATTTAACATTCGCTTATGTAAATCGTTCCAGCTGCCCACATCGCTCCAGCCAAATTCACCCTTGATTATCAGAATATCCCTGGGCTTCATTTTTTCGGTTATCGCATAATCGATCATTGTTTTGGGAATTTTTCGAAAAATTTTCCCAATCAGCATCTGTTTTTTGGTTGATCTTCGACCTTTATAAACAATGCTCTTTTTATCTTTTTTCAGAATATCTCTGATTTCTTCCAAAGGTTTGTAAACTTCCGGGGCGTATTTTTTAAAAGCCTCTAAAAACATCTCGGGAGTCCACATATAAAAATTGCCATGCCACAAATACTCTCTTTTATCAAAATATTTTTGAGCGACCTTATAGGAAGGCTTTTCTTTATGACCTAAAAATTCATAGATTTCGATCCCTTTTTCCGTTCTAACCTGGGCGCCGATCCGGGTATAACCCAAAGCGGTTGAGGGATATTCCGGAACAATACCGATATCCAAAAGTTTGCCGGTTCTTTTAATCTCGGCTTCGGCAATTTCCAAAGTCTGCAAAAACAAGTTATTGTCCTTAATATAATGATCCGAGGCCACAAAAGCCAAAGGTTCCGAAGGATCGTCAACGGATAAAACCGCCGCCACATAACCCATTGCCGCCGCGGTATCCCTCTTTTCGGGTTCCACAATGATATTTTGCACTTTAAAATCCGGCAGAATCTTTATCACGTTCTTATAATATCCGGGAGTCGTTGAAATATAAATCTTGTCCAGCGAGTATTCTTTTTTAAAGCGATTCAATGTAATCTCCAACAGGGTTTTTTTTCCCATCACTTTGCTAAACTGCTTGGGGCTGTTTCTCCTGCTCATCGGCCAGAGTCGAGTGCCGCTACCTCCGGCTAAAATGACGATTTTCATAAGATTTTTTTTAATCTTTAAAAATGGCTTAATTTAAACAAATAAGGCAAAAAGTGATTATAATTTATCAAATTAACAGGAAAAGAGCAAATTAAGGTTTAAATAAAGTTAAATTCAGCCTGAATGTAA
>WJJX01000109.1 GCA_014729445.1 Candidatus Moraniibacteriota bacterium
GAGGAGAAGAGCATAATCTGGCAGACTGGCGGATTGATAAAATAATTTTTGATCAAGAGAAAGCAAGGATTTATGTTAACGATTTTCAATACTTTGAAGGAGTTGAACCTCTGATGTGGGAATATAAAATTGGTGAGGAGTTATTTTTAAAAAAGTGGCTTTTGGCTAAAAAACAAAAAAGCGCTAGATTGAATATCGACGACTTAATGAACTTTTTAAAAACTTTAGTGATTGTTCGAGAAACCAATAAATTAGAGCGGGAAATCGACCAAATTATAGGTCAATGGCCCTTAAAGTAGATTTTTCTTTGGAACTGAACTGTGCTACAATTTAATTGTTTTAAGTCATATTGAGTTTTTTATAAATCAAGCTTAATGGTTAAATTAGTTAATCCCCAATCCGAGCTTCAATACGTTAATGGTCTTTTGTACGGAGACGAATATTACGAAGATAGTGATAAAAAAGCTATGTCTAAGAAGAAAAAAAAGCAGAGAAAAAGTTTAAAAAAAGAGACTTTAAAAAAGGAAGAGATCCAAGCTAAGGAGGATTCATTTGAAGATCAGGATGTGATAGTGATTAAAGAGAAGGAGAAAAGGGAAGTGAGCGGTCCTTATGATCATGTTGATTTGGATAATAATTTTTATGAAGAGGAAAGAAGCGATTTTGCCAAAAAACGGATTATGTTTTCGATAGGAGTGGCTGCGGTTGTCGGACTTAGTGTTATAATTGTTTTTTTGTTGAAGTTTATGAGCGTTAGTTAGTTTCATTTTTTAAAAGATGGGGTTGCGGTTAAAAGAAAAAAGATATTTTTTATCGGTTACATCTTTGGCATTATTGTCGATCTTTTTTTTATTTTTTTCAATAATATATGCTTATGAAGTTGCCAGCTCTTTAAATAATTCCGCCATTGGGAACAAAACCAAAACCGAAACCGAAACGACTTTACAGAAAAAGCCTGTTTTATTTGGCCAAGTTTTGAACGATTCTATTTATCAGGTTGGAGCAGATCATGAAAATACTCCGGTGTTTAATTCCTCAGATCATTTGAATAATTTTGATCGTAATGATGATGATCTGATAAGAATTTTATTTGGGGGGGATTTGATGTTCGACAGATATATCCGGCAGGTGGCTCAACAAAAAGGAAATAAATTCATCTTTGGAGATTTGGGAGTTGAGTTTAAAAAAGCGGATTTGGCCGTGGTCAACTTGGAGGGTCCGATTACTGAAAAGGCATCTTTAAGTTTGGGATCCAGGATGGGTGAGCCGAGCAATTTTATTTTCACTTTTGATCCGTCGATCGTGCATGAATTAAGAGATAAAAAAATCACTTTAGTCAATATCGGAAACAATCATATTTTGAATTTTGGAAAAGAAGGGTTAAATTCGACGAAGTATCATCTTAAGCAGGGAAAAATTAATTATTTCGGCCTCACAGGAGCTAAAGATGATGAAGATCCGAGTTATTTCATAAAAAAGTTTAAAGATTTTAAAGTCGGTTTTGTTAATTATAATTCATTTGCAAAAGACGGACTAAAAAAGGCGGAGTCCGATATTGTTTTAATTCGCGATAGAGTCGATTTTTTAATACTATATACGCATTGGGATAGAGAATATAAGTTAAAATCTTCTCAAGCTTCCAGAGAAAAAGCGCATAAATTTATCGATTTGGGAGTTGATTTGATTATAGGCTCTCATCCCCATGTGATTCAGGAATTGGAAATTTATAAAGGCAAGAGAATTTATTATTCATTGGGAAATTTGATATTTGATCAGTATTTCTCCAGAGACACGATGGAAGGCATGCTGGTTGAAGTTATTATAAACAAGGGAAATAAAAAAACCGGCTTTAAAGAGACAAGGATTAAAATGAACCCGAACGGTCAAACGAAACTGATAAGCCAAGATTAAAGTTTTGTAATTATAATTTTGGTTTTGAATAAATATTATTTCATTAATTTAAACCAGTGAACAAAAAAGGATTAACAGAGCAACAAGTGGTGGATTTGAGAGATAAATACGGCTGGAATGAACTGCCGAAAAGGGAAAAATTTTCCGCTTTAGGTTTGTTTTTCGAGCAGTTCAAGAATCCTTTGGTTTATATATTGCTAGCCGCGGTTTTAATTTCTTTGATCTTAAAAGAATTTCGGGATTTAATTTTAATCCTAATTGTTGTTTTTGTTAATGTTTTGTTCGGTTTTTTTGAGGAATACGGAGCGCATAAGACTTTAATGGCTTTGAAAAAGATTTTAAAAAAACGAACGATTGTGATTAGAGACGGTCGGAGAAAGACGGTAGATATAAGAGAGTTGGTGCCTAAAGATGTGGTGGTGGTGGGGGCTGGCGATCGAGTTGCGGCTGATGGAATTTTAATTGAGGGAGTGGGGATTTTGGTCGATGAGTCTCTTTTGACAGGGGAATCCGTGGGCGTCAGAAAAAAAGTTGAGGAAGATAATAAGCTTTTTATGGGCACAACGGTTTTGGCCGGTTTGGGTTATATGGAGGTTAAAAAAACGGGTGTTCAGACTCAGATGGGGAAAATAGGCCTGGATTTAAGTCAGATGGAGTTTAGTCAGAAGACTCCGCTTCAGCTTAGATTTGAAAGATTCACAAAGAGGTTGTCGATTTTTGTTGTTATTCTGTCTTTGAGTTTATTCATTTTAATTTATTTTAAAAATTTTGAAATTCTGGAGACTTTAAAATTGTCGGTGATTTTGGCGGTAGCGACAATTCCGGAAGCCTTGCCTATAGCGGTTACGGTTTTGATGGCGATTGGAATGAAGAGAATTTTAAGAAAGCGGGGCCTGGTAAAAAAATTGAACAGTTTAGAGACTTTGGGGTCCACTTCGGTTATTTGTACCGATAAGACCGGAACTTTAACCAAGGGAGTAATGCGGGTGGTTAAATTTGAATTTGAAAATCAAAAAAAGGCTCTTTTGACTCTTAATTTAACCAATGATCGAAGAAGCAGCCTGGAAATTGCGACTTGGGATTTTGTTAAAAAGAAGTTGGCCACTGATCCGGATAAAGTAATCGATAAAAACCCAAGGACTTTTGAGGATCCTTTTGACAGCGACAAGAAATATATTTTAAGTGTGAACGAGGTTAAGGGTAAAGAGACTGCTTTTATTGCCGGCGCTCCAGAGGTTGTTATGAGTTTTTGCAGGCTGAACAAGAAAAAGAAGCAGGATTATAAAACTTTATTAAGCAAATGGGCTTCGAAAGGTTTAAAGGTTATTGCGGTAGCGAATAAAAACAAGGGCAATCTGAAAAAAACGGTTAATTGTGAATGGCTTGGAATGGTGGCATTGGAGGATCCGGTTCGAAGAGGAGTGAAAAAATCGATAGACGAGGCCGTTAAAGCCGGGATAGAAGTAAAAATCGTAACAGGCGATTATTCAAAGACCGCTTTTAAAGTAGCCAGCGAAATAGGCATTGACGTTAAAGAGGAAAATGCGATGACCGGTGATGAATTAGAGAAGATTGATGTTAAAGATTTAAGCCAAAGAATTAAAAATATTTCGCTTTTTTCCAGAGTCACGCCTCATCAAAAATTAAAAATTATAGAGGCATTACAAAATAACGATGAAATTGTAGCGATGACTGGAGACGGAGTGAACGATGCTTTGGCTTTGAAAAGAGCCAATATAGGCATCGCTATGGATAATGCCTCGGATGTTTCCAAAGAAGCCAGTGATTTGATTTTGTTAAACGGAGATTTTACAACTATTATGTCCGCATGTGAAGAAGGAAGATTGATTTTTGCCAATATTAAAAAATTGACCGGATATGTGCTGTCGGATTCTTTTGTGGAGGTTTTTATCGTGGTTCTTTCGGTTTTTTTAGGTCTTCCTTTGCCGATGACCATGCTCCAGATTCTTTGGATTCAGTTTGTCTGCGACGTCCCGCTGGATATCGCTTTGGGTTTTGAACCAAAGGATGAAACTCTGATGAAAAAAAGACCCAGAGAGATAAGAAAAGAAAAGATCATAGATCGTAAAATTAAAGCATTGGTTTTGTTTACAACCTTTGTGAGCGGAATTTTAACTTTGTTTTTATTTAGATATTATTTGGATAAGACTCAGGATCTTGAATTGGCCAGAACCATAGTTTACGCCACGGTTGCTTTAATCACTTTTTTTGTAATTTTTGCTTTTAAAAAGGCCGGCGGGGCGGTATTGACTCTTAAGGATTTCTACAATAACCGATATTTGCCGATAATGGTTTTTTTGGGTTTGGCTTTATTGTTTCTAACGGTTCATTTGTCCTTTTTTAATTTTGTTCTCGAAACTCGGCCCTTAAATTATTATCAGTGGTTAGCTGTTTTTTCGGTTTCGTTTTCGGTTTTAATTCTGCTTGAGATTTTTAAATATTTGATAGGAAAGGTAAAAACAATCAAGGTTTTTCTTGAGGAGGGTTAATTAATTCTTCAATACTTAAGCGTGAAAGCAGATAGGAGATCGTCGATTCGGCTCCCTGATTCAAATTGACCTCTTTTTTATTGATTCCGTCATAGCAGCCGCCGGTGGTATGATCGTAGACGAATTGTCTTAGATTATTGTCGCCCAAAAACCAGTTAAAGATTTTGAAGGCCTGTTTTTTGTATTTTTTTTCGCCGGTGGCCTGATATAAACTTTTTAACAATTCTATCGTGGCGCAGGTGTCCTCGGGCTGCTGGTCTTTGATTGCCCTTCTTTTGTCTTTTTTGTACCAGCAGCTGTAGCTCATTGCGGTATAACAGTTTTTATAGGAGCAGTTTTTTAAGAGAAAGTCTGTCGCCTGCCGGCCTATTAAAAGGTTTTGTTTTTTTCCGTTAACTAAATAGGAAAGGATTAAGGCTTCCGGGATAGTCGCGTTGGCATAAGAGAATTGATTTTCAAACCATTTCCATTTTGCATTGTAATTTTGTTTAAATCTTTTGATGAGAATTTTTGATAAGGTATTGACTTTCTTTTGATGTTTTTGCGAATTAAAGTAATAATAACCTTTGATCAGGAAAGCGATAGATCTTGAATGAGAGAAGGTATTATTTTTTTTAACAATTTTTTCGATTAATAAATTAGCTTTATTTCTAAATTCGACAGGGATTTCTTTGATCGATGTTAGTCGAGACAGAGCGTAAAAAGCGCGGGCGGTTTGATCCTCTGGATCTTCCTTATTATTGGTTTTTTCATCGAATTCTTTGTTTTGTTTAACATAATTTTTAAAATAGCCTGTTCTTTCGTCATAGGTGAAATGTAAAAAATTCAGGTAGATTTTTATTAGATTCAGGATTTTGTTTTTCTTGGTTTTTTTATAAAAAAGGCAGCTTAAAATCAAAGCTCTGGCATTGTCATCTACGGTATAGCCGCTTTGGATTTTGGGCTCTGAAAATTTGGCAAATTGAATGATGCCGAAATCGTCCGTTAATTTGTTGATATGTTTTAGATTGATTGAGGGTAAAGAGCTTCTGATTTTGGATTCTTTTTTGAGCGAGATCTTGGAAAAGATTTTAAAATAAGCCAGCGCGACATTAGGCCAAATCATTTTTCTGGTTTTAAAATAGGCGTTTCTGCCCAGAGCGGTCCGGGTTGAATAATTGTCTAGAAGATGGATTAGGGCGTGAGTATAGGCTTTGATGTCTTTGGGAGGGACCAGGATTCCAGTTTGGGGCGAGATGTATTCCTTGGCTTGGATAAAATTGGTCGAAATAACCGGTCTTCCCGAACTTATGGCATAAGAGAAGGTGCCGGAGACGGCTTGGGTGGGTTCAATATTGGTTACAAAATAAATATCACAGGCTTTTAAATAGAGGAGCAAATCTTCGATCGGTTTGTATTGGTTGATAAAGATTACGTTTTTTTGGAGTTTCAATTTTTTAATTTTTTGTTCGAGCGAATTTCTATATTTTTCGCCTTCGTTTTTAATGATTTGCGGATGGGTTTGGCCAAGATAGATATAAAGAAGAGAGGGAAATTTTTTGACAACTTCAGGTAAAGTTTTAAGGACGTATTCGATGCCCTTGTTTTGACTTAGGAAACCAAAAGTAAGAATTATTTTTCGATTCTTGAGTTTAAGTTTTTCTTTATATTTTAGATTTTTTTCGTAAGGAAAAGAATGTACTCCGTGGGGAATAACGGATATTTTGGATTTTGTAAGCTGATAGTCTTTGATTAGAATTTGTTTGGAGTTTTTATTCATAACAATGAGACGTTTAGTGAGCCCGGCTATCTTTGCGGTTATTTGTTTAAGTTGCGCATTCGGGCTTCCTATAACTGAATGGAGCGAGATAACGGAGGGTTTTTTTAGATGCTCTAAAAACAGGACCAGCTTGGAGCCGAGCCTGCTTCCAAAAAGGCCATATTCATGTTGAATATTAACTAGTTTAATGTCTTTTTCTTTATTAATGATTTCGGCGCATCGAATAAAAGAATCTGAGTTGTTTTTTTCGATAAAATTAAGGATATCTTTATTGGATTTTTTATATTTTTCGGCTTCGTTCTTTTCGATTAAGGGGCAGATTTTAAAATTTATGGATTCCGAGTATATTTCTTTAAGACTGCTGAACAGGTCGTGAGTAAAACAAGCGATGCCGCATTTTTTGGGAGGAAAGCTTGATATGATTAATACGGTGGGTTTTTTAGCTTTTTTCATAGTTTTCAGGTTCCGGATTCCAAAAGATAATTAGTTAATTCTTTGAGGTTGACCTTCTTAGCCGCGATTAACCGGTCCGCTGCCCCATAATATATGATTAAGTCGTTTCTATCAACTATACTTGCGGAAGGAAAAACCACATTATTTACGCTTCCTTCGAGTTCCCATTTTTCTTTCGGGGAAAAAAAGGGATCTTTCAATCTGCCCAGGATTTTGGTTGGATCATTTTTGTCAATGAGGGCGGCCGAAGCATGATAGATCTTGCTTTCATTAGTGTCTTCGACCGAATGATAGATTAAAATCCAACCTTCCAAAACTTCGATCGGGACGCAGCCGCCGCCGATATTTCTTGATTCAAACCAGTATTTTGGATTTAGCACGATATGCTCTCGCAGCTTTTTTAAATATTTTCTCCAGTATTCATCAGTTAGATCCTCGAATTTTTCAAAATAGATTACTTGGATGCCGGGAAGGATTCGATGGAAAAGAACGAATTGGTTGTTGATTTTTTTAGGCAGAAGAAAGGCGTCTTTTTCCCATAGTTTTATTTCTTCGCCCAATTTAATTTTATAAATTGATTCAAAAAGAAAGTATCTTTCCTGGAGTTTATTGGCTCTAAAGATATTTTCGGCCTCATCATAGGTAAAAGAGGGAGAAAGCACCCCTTTTTTTTGCCAATTTTTAAGATTGGCGCTGGTTGCGTAAGCGATTCTTGCATTCTTGCCGTCATAACCTACATAGACCAGATAATAAGTATCGTCAATTTTGGTTATTCTGGGGTCTTCAAGCCCCTGTTTTTCAAAATAGAATTCAGGGTATAACATTGGTTTTTCCCATCTTTCAATAACCTTGTGATCTTTTAAGGATAGTTTGCAATAGCCGATTGAGGAGGTTTTTTCCAGCGATAGTTTGTCTTTGCCTACGGCTCTGTAAAACATGTGAATATGATTGTCTTCTCGAATGCATTCTGGATTAAGGACCGCTTCGTTTTCAAAAGGATTTTTGGTTTTTTCTAGGATTATGCCTAAATCTTCTATTTTTATCATGTTGGTTTTTATGTTATCTTATCTTTAGCGTTAATTAATTCGATTTTTAAAAAATGCTCTTGTTTATTCTAGACTGCCCTAGATAAAAAAGCCGGCTCAATTATCCGCATTTCGCGCCGATTTCAAAAATAAAAATTCGGCGGGCAGTCCAGCTTAATTTGAAGTATAAATTTTAATTATTATTACTATTTATTAATTTATCAAATAAATAGTTTAGAATCAATTTTGGTTTATGAAGGAATGTTTAAATTATAAAAAAATTGATAAAGATAGGCTTCACTGTTTTGCTTGTGCCCATAATTGTCAAATAAGATCGGGGCACAGAGGAGTTTGCGCAGTTAGGGAGAATATAAATAATAAATTATTTAGTTTGACTTACGGCAGGTTGTCGGCGGTTAATTTTGATCCTGTAGAAAAAAAACCTTTATTTCATTTTCTTCCGGGAGAAAAAACCCTTTCTTTTGGCTCTTTTGGTTGTAATCTGGCTTGTGACAATTGTCAGAATTTTGATATTTCTCAGCTGTCGGAGGCCAGGTTTAATTTATCCGAAGAGGAAAACATTGTGGATTCCGGCGATTTGATTGTAAGTGCAAAAGAAAATGGCGCAAACATAATCGCCAATACTTATAATGAACCTACCATCAATCTTGAATACGCGCTGGATGTTATGCAGGAGGCCAGGAAAGAGAAAAGGCTGAATGTTTGGGTTTCCAACGGTTTTATGACAAGCCAAACTGTGGATTTGATTGTTCCTTATTTGGACGCGATAAATATCGATATTAAATCTTTTGATAATGATTTTTATTCGAGAAATTGCCGGGCGAAATTGGAGTCTGTTTTGGAAACCTGCAAAAAAATGGCGGAGAATAAAATTTGGCTTGAGATTACCACGTTGTTAATTCCCGGTTATACCGATAGCAAAAAGAATATTACAAAGATTGCGAAATTTATCAAGGAGGAACTGGGGGATTTTGTACCTTGGCATTTAAGCGCTTTTTCCGGTCGGATTTCCTGGAAGATGAAAGAGGTGCCTAATACGGATTTTGCTAAAATTAGAGAAGCCTGGCGGATTGGTAGGGAAGAGGGCTTAAAATATGTTTATTCCGGCAACTTATCCGCAGAAAAAATGGAGAATACATATTGTCCTTCTTGTGAAAATTTGTTGATCGAAAGGAACGGTTATGAGGTGGTTAGATTTGACGATAAAGGCGCATGTTTAAAATGCGGCGAGCCGCTTTCGGGAAAATTTTAATAAATTTAATTTTTAAATTATGATTAGTTTTGCGGCCATTACTCCGCATCCGCCGATTATTGTTCCTCATATCGGGGATGATGCTTCCAGGGACGAGGTTAAAAATACCGTTAAGGCTCTGGAAAAATTGAGAAGAGATTTGATTGAGGCGGAAGTTGAAACGCTTTTTTTAATTTCGCCTCATGGACCGACTTCCCATGATGTTTTTTTGATAAATAATAATTCGAAATTAGCGGGTAATTTTGATCAATTCGGATTTGCTTTGGATTTGGTTTTTAGAAATGATTTGAGTTTGGTGAATCAAATTCAAAAAAACTCTCAAAAAAGCGAATTCAAGGTTTCTTTTCACCAAAGCGAACTTGATTATGGAGCGTTGGTGCCGTTATATTTTTTGGCCAGGGATTTGAAGTATGAAATTGTTTCGGCTTCTTTTTCTTTGCTAGCTTACAAGAAACATTTTGAATATGGAAAATTTTTAGGTTCCCTGTTTGAGAGTTATGCTAAAAAAATAGGAGTAGTCGCCAGCGGAGATCTTTCCCATCGATTAACTTTGGATGCACCGGCCGGATATAGCGTTAAAGGCAGCGAGTTTGATGAAACTCTTATTGAATATTTGAAAACTCAGGATATTGATTCAATTTTAAATATGAGTGATAATCTAATTAGGGAAGCCGGCGAATGCGGTTTTAGATCTATTTTAATTTTACTGGGAATTCTGGAAAGTCAAAAACTGGAATATAAATTTGATCTATTAAGTTATGAAGGTCCTTTTGGGGTCGGTTATTTAGTGGCTAAATTAATTTAAACTATGAATCCTTATGTTGCTTTGGCGGAAAAAGCCGTTAATCATTATATAAAAGAGGCTAAAATAATAGAAGTTCCCCAAGAACTGCCGGAAGAATTCTATTCCCAAAGAGCGGGGGTTTTTGTAACAATCCATAAGGGAACTGAATTGAGGGGTTGTATCGGGACTTATCTTCCAACCAAGCAGAATATTGCCCAAGAAATCATCATTAATGCGATTGAAGCTTGTTCCAATGACTATCGGTTTGAGCCGATTAGGCAAGAAGAACTGGAAGATTTGCACATACAAGTAAGCATTCTGAGTGCGCCGATAAAAATTAAAAGCAGAGAAGAGCTTGATGTTAAAAAATACGGGGTCATTGTTTCGACTAAGGACGGAAGAAAGGGTTTATTGCTTCCGGATTTGGAGGGAGTAGACACAGTGTCAAAACAGCTTGAGATAGCCTCCATGAAGGGGGATATCGATCTGGATAAGGAAGAGGCGGATATTTATAAATTTGAGGTTATTAAATATCAATGAATTTTTTAAGTATTAAATAAAGATAAAAATGAAAGATATTGGTTTGGGAGATAATTTTAATAAAATCGATAACACCGGATCCGACTCCGCGCTTAAAAGACGAGCGAAGGGCGGATTTAATTTAGATAGCTGGAATTTAATTTTTGTTTTAGCGGGAGTTTTGTTGATTTCGGTTATCGGGATGATTGTTTTTGGTTATAAAAACGAGCAGGTTTCGGCTGATGATGTTTCCCCTGAGGCTGAAGCGGTCGATTGGGAGGAGGCGGAATCGCAAGAAGTGGAAGCTTCGTCTGAAGGGAGTTTTAATCCGGAGCAGTTAGATCAGAATAATGAGGCGATAGCTAAAGCCTGGGAGGAGGAAATGGCTGAAGATGTTAAAGTTGTGGTTGATGAAAACGGAAATGAGGTTTTAATGAATTTAAATAAAAGCCCTGCTAATTATGGTTATGTCGATGATAGACAGTACATTGAACCTTTAAATCCCGAGGATGTCAGTCCGATTTCCGGGTTGCCATGTGACAAAAAGGAAAATAAAGACCGCCGGCCGATTGCGGTAATGCTTTCCGCTGACAAGGCGGTTCGACCGCTTTCAGGAATCGGGGAGGCGGATATGGTTTTTGAAATGCAGGTTATTTCAGGCACGATTACCAGATTGATGCCGGTATTTGTTTGTAATTCTCCAAAAGAGATAGGTTCTATAAGATCGGCCAGACACGATTATATCAGTTTAGCTAAAGGGGTCGATGCGATGTTGGCTCATTGGGGGGGCTCCCATTTTGCTCTGGATTATTTAAAGAACAGGGAAACGGTTCCCGATTTGGACGCATTGAAAAATCCCTATGGTGCTTTTTTCAGGAAGTCCGCAATTAGAATGCCGCACAACGGGTTTGCTTCTTATAACGGATTGTTTGAAGCCGCTCGAAAAATGGGTTACAGACTGGAAAATAAATTTGAAGGTTATCCGCATCGCGCGGAAAGCAAACGGGAAAGCAGAGGCTCTGCAGGTCATTTATATGTGGGATTGCCGGGAATTTGTAAGGTCAGTTATGATTATGATCCAAACACCAATTCTTATTTGAGATATTGGAATAATATTGCGGATACCGATAAATTGACGGGTAAGAGGTTGGCGCCTAAAAACGTGGTGATAGTTTTTGCTAAAAGCAGACAAATTGAAGGTCAGTATAATGATGTGGATATCGAAGGCGAGGGCGAGATGAGAGCTTTTATTGAAGGCAGAGAATTTAAGGGCAAGTGGATAAAGGAAAAAAATGATTGCGTGATTGGGGATGATTTGGTTTGTGTAAGCGGTGATAGAATGAGGTTTGTCAAGGATGATGGAGAAGAACTGGAGTTTGTTCCCGGGCAAATATGGGTCGAAGTTTTGGATCCCGGTCAAAAAGTGATTTGGAAAAATTAGGAAGTCATCAATATCTGTTGTCTTACTGTCTTACTGTCAAACTTTTTTAAATTTTATTTTTATGCTAAAATAAATATCGATATCAATTTAATAATTAATATAAATTTCTTATGCCCAGAAAAAAAACAGCGAAAACAAAAACAAAATCAAAGACTTCTCCCCAAAAAAAGAAGGTAAAAGCCGAAATCAAAAATGGTCAAGCCAATCGAAGAACCAAATATGAGCATTTGGTCTGGTTTACCGTAATGCTGGTTGGAGTCTTTTATATCTTTTTATTTATCGGTTTAATGTATGTAGGCAGTGTCAATAAAAAGATTTTGAATATAGAGAATTATTTAAACAATCAATCCAGAATGCTCGAGGAGATCCATAACGAAGTTGTACCCGAACAGCAGGCGATTTATAAAATGCCGGTTAATCAAAGAAAATAGAGGTTTGGATGGTCACATTGTTCTTTCGCTTTTCGTAGATTCTAGAGATTTTTATATTTTTTAATTTCAAGAAAATGCAAAAAACATCTTTGTCTAAAGTTTTGAAGATTTTTTTCTTGCTCTTATTGATTGGAATCGTCGAGTTTTTTGTGATTTATTTTGTTTTTTTTAAAGAAAAAGAAAATTTCTTAGGGCATGAAGAAGCAGATAGGCAGGGATCGGATTTAAGCGCTGAAATTAAGAAGCTCGATAAAGATTTAAAAAAAATCAACAATTTCAAGGATAAAGATGATTTCAGATCTTATCTGGAGGATTCGATGTTGCTTGAGAATGCTTCCGCTAGTTCAGGTCCTAGATCTGTCGGATCTGTCGGAGGATCTATATCTCTATCTTCCGGAGCCACTTCATCTCCGCGTTTAGATGGGGCTATGCTGGAAAGAGGACTTAGTTCTATGGAATCGGATTATTATGATGAAGCTCAAAGGGTTTCTTCGACCAATGTCCAAGTTCAGGGAATAGACGAACCGGATATTGTAAAAACAGACGGTAAAAATATTTATTTTTCCAAAGGAGGAACTTCCATTTTTGAGGCTTTTCCGCCTGAAAATTTGAAATTGTTGAAAGAATTGGATCAAGGAGATAGTTTACTGGTTTATGAGGAGGTTTTAGTTGTTTTTTCTAGTGCTTCAAAGAGCATTACCGGTTTTGATGTTTCCGATCCAGCCGACCCACAGCGGAAGTGGCATATGGCAATAGAAAGAGACCATAATATTCAGGGCGTAAGATTATACGAGGATGAAATTTTTTTGGTGACCTCAACCGGGATCGATTTTGGTGATCCCTGCCCCATCAGGCCTTTAGCTAAAGGCGAGGAGTTTGATTTTGAAATAGCCTGTAATTCGATTTATTATCCAAAAGCCAAAATAAACGTTGATTCCACTTATAATGTTTTAAAAATTAACGTGGATAACGGCGACATTAAAGACGCGGTTTCTTTTGTCGGATCAAGTTGGAGATCGGTGGTTTATATGTCGGATAATTCGATTTATGTTACCTATAATTATTCCGGCGATCTTGTCGGTTTGATCTTTGAATTTATGAAGCAAAATAGGGATTTGTTTAATGAAGAGATTATTGATAAATTTGCCAAACTTTCCGATTATGAGATATCCATGGAAAGTAAACTGAATGAAATGGAAATTGTTTTTGAACAATATTTAAGCTCCCTTGACAAGGATGAAAGATTAAGAGTGGAAAACGAAATTCAAAACAAATTAGAGGATTATTTTGAACTCAAAAAAAGGGAATTGGAAAAAACGGGGATCGCCAAGATAGACAAAGATAATTTCAAAATCGAGGCGAGCGGAGTTATTCCCGGTTTTCTATTAAACCAGTTTTCAATGGATGAATTTGACGGTTATTTGAGAGTTGCCACCACCGTCGGCGATAATAATTTTTCTGCGGCTAAAGCCGTTAATGATTTGTATGTTTTGGATGATGATTTGGAAGAAGTCGGCCATGCTTTAGATATGGGCAGGGATGAAAGGATTTACTCGGCCAGATTTATCGGTGAGAGAGGTTATATAGTAACTTTTAGAGAAGTCGATCCTTTTTACGTGCTTGATTTGAGCGATCCGCAAAAACCTGAAATAAAAGGAGAGTTAAAAATTCCCGGTTATTCCTCTTATTTGCATCCGGTGAAAGAAAATTTGATTTTGGGAATCGGAGAGGAGGACAACAGGGTCAAGCTTTCGCTTTTTGATGTTTCCAATCCGGCCAATCCGGTGGAGAAAGAAAAATATTTAATGGACGAATTTTGGTCCGAGGCGGTCAGCAACCATCATGCTTTTTTGATGGATCACAAACATCAGGTTTTCTTTCTGCCCGCAAGTAAGGGGGCGTATATTTTTTCCTATAAGAATGATGATTTGGAACTGGTCAAGGCGATAGACGCTCCGGGAGTTCAAAGGGCGGTTTATTTAGATGATTATTTGTATATTATAACTCAAAACGGGATTATTGTTTTAAATGAAAGTGACTGGCTCTCGGTTAAACAGTTGGATTTTGATAATCTGCCCGAAGAGGAGAATACAAGAATTCATGACGATTCTTTTTATTATAAATAAAAAATAAAAATAAAAATGAAAAAAAATAAAAAAGTAATTTTTGGATTAGCGGTATTAATTTTAGTTGTGATTTTTTTGATTCTTTATTTTTTAAGACAGGCCCAAACGGAGGTTTACCGTTCCCCGAATGGTTTGAGTTTTACTCATTATAAGCTTTGGGGGGTTGAGGAAGTTGATAACGGCATTAAATTGGAGCCCAAAACGAAAGAGAATGAAAGCAGGCACGCTCTAGACGGTAAATTGGCTGAAATAAGCCTTGATGTTGAGAGGCAGAAATTAATGTTTAATACCCAAAGCGATAATATTCTCCAAAAAAAGGCGGAAACATTGAAGAAGGTTATGGCGGATTTTGAAAAGGAGGATATTGCGATTGAAGAGCTCACGGTTTCTAAAAAATTGAATTTGAATGCCAGAAAAGTTGCCATTTCGAAGATGAAAAATTTTAGGGATAAGGAAGATTTGTTGGTGGATTTGACTATTGTTTATGTAGAAATGCCTTCGCCCAGTGATGATATTCTGGTGGTTTCGAGTAATTGTGATTCCGAGGTGTCTCAAAAATGTGATAAGGAAATGGAATTGATTTTGTCTACCTTGGATATCAAGGAAGATGCTCCTATTTTGGATGAAAATAAGCAGGTTAATGAAGACAGCGGTCAAGACGACGGAGACGCTAACGACAACGGAGCGGTGTCTGAAAAATTGAATACAGAGGAATACGCGGAAGAATCGGATTTAAACGAAGTCAGCGAGCAAGTCAATGAAGATGAGGCCTCGCCAAAGGCGCAGGAAGCTGAATCCGAATTTTCCGGAGCGGTCAATTTTTCCCACAAAGCTGCTAAAGATGCGAAGTGCACCTTTAATACTTCAGTGGGGGAAATTTTTACCGGGCTGGCGGGAGTCGTGGAATTTGAAGAGCAGACAGAGGTTTATGTTATGGGAACTCAAAAAAAGATGAGGATTGAACAGCGAACTCTTGCTGGAGACAAAATTATTATGATCTACAATCCAGACTGGACATATATATGGACTGAAAATTCTGTTGATCCGCTTATGGACAATATGGCTTTCAAAGTCAGATCCGAGGTTTTAGACGATCCTTTCCTTCTTGGTCAGGAGTCGGATAATTCGAATGAGAATGTTTTTAATCAATATTGCCGTTTGGATGAAGCCCTTGTAAATGAAGATTTGTTTATTGTTTCTCAAGATATTGAATTTGTTGACATTACTCAAGATTTTACAAAGAACAATTAATAACAGAGCGTCTTTTTGGCTCTATTCAAAGTTTATTGATACATCCTTCTCGATTTGATCGTTAAATAAAACTTTTGAGGCTTTGTTTTTTTCGATTATTACTTTTAAATTGATCTGTTCGGCTCCCGGTTGTTTTTGATAGTATAGTTTGTAATTGTCGTAGGTCAGGGATTCGGGGAGAAAATATTCAAATGTCAGATTATTTTTTTGGCCTAATTTAACAATATCCAGCTTTCCGAAGATTTTTTTGTCCTTTTCGGATTCGATAACCGCTTTTTTATCGGAGTCTGATATTTCCTCTATGTTGTTGTGTTGGAATCCGGTGGTTTTTATTAGTTCGGATTCTTCCAGGGTGTAAATCCGAATAAAATTTTGATAGTCGTTGGTCATAAAATCAGGGGTTTGGCAGTTGTGAGTGTAAGCTAGCTTTAGAGTCGCTCTGGGTTTTTTCTGGTCGAAATTAATTGTGTAGGTATAGTCTCGGGTAATGCAGCGGTCGCTTTTTAAAGAGCCCAAGTTGATATTTACAATCGAAAGAAAATCCGAGTTGGGCGGGGATACTATTTCTCCCGTCCAATTGTTTTGTCTGGCAAACTGCTCCAGCTGGGGGTTGGAAAAATATAACTGGATATCCTTTGTATCAAGAAAGGATTTTAAATTTTGAATCA
>WJJX01000110.1 GCA_014729445.1 Candidatus Moraniibacteriota bacterium
ACCAAAAGCGGACTGGCTAAAAATATTGAGGAATAAGTCCCCAGAGAAATTCCAATAATCAAAGCTAAAACCAAATAAAAAGTCGATTCACCGCCCAAAATCAAAATTGAAAATAAGACCAAAAGAGTTGTAACAGAGGTGTTAATGGACCTTGTTACCACCTCCCCTATACTTTTATCGACAGTTTTGGCAAAATTTCGATGCCCTCTTTTTAAAATATTTTCCCTGATTCTATCAAAAACAATTATCGTATCATTTACCGAATAGCCCAAAATCGTAAGCAAAGCCGCAATAAAAAAAGTATTTATTTCAACACCCTTGAAACGACCAAGGACAGCAAAAACGCCAAGGACAATCAAAACATCATGCATTAAAGCGACTATAGCTACCACCCCATATCTAAGTGACTCATATCGATTAAATTCGTTAGAAACCGCTCTAAAAGCATAGGCCACATAAAAAACAATCGCAATCAAAACAATCGCAACCGCGATTATCGACCTTTCTCTCAATTCCCTGCCAATAGAAGGACCGATATTCTCAAATTTAATTTCTTTTACCAATTTAACCTCTTCCTTGTCACCCTCACCCAAAACTTCAGCTGCCTTTTGATTCAATCGTTCGATTATTTCCTGATGAGTTTGTTCGTTAATATCCCTTAATTTTAAAACCACTTCCCTTTCTCCCACCCGCTGAATAACAATTTCGCCCAAACCGTCCTCTGTAGTTTCAACTTGACCTTCATTGTTTTCAAATTCTTTGACTAATTTCACCTTCGAAAGACTTTCTTGTATTTGATCGTTGTTTAAATTAACTTTTTCATCAATTTCGAATCTCAACAATGAACCGCCGGTAAAATCAATTCCGAAATTCAAACCAAAAGCAATCAAAGCCAAAAGACTCGAAATCACTAGAAAACCTGAGAACAAATACCAAATTTTTCTATTTTTAATCACTTTCATACTAAAATTATAATTTTTTAAACTTTTAAACCGGTCTTAAACAAATCTTATTCATTCCAATTCGCACCCGGTTAAATAAGGTTGATATAAGGCTTAAACTGGGTCAACTTAAATAAAGCATACAGGCTTTTTTTTAAAAATCAAATTTTTTAGTTATAATGATCCAAAATTAAAGCCCCAAAAATGATCATACCAAAAATTAAAAATTTTTTAAAAAAAGAATCCAGAAAAAAGCTATTTATTTACGTCAGTCTATTAAGCCTAATCTGTCTAACAAGCTTTATCTTTCTTGTAAATTATAGCATCAAAAAATCGACCGATGAACAAATCTTTCAATCCACTGCCAGGCTCAATCAATATCAAGTTGGCCTGATTTTAGGCGCTCATGTCCATAGCGACGGCGTTATGAGCCATGTTTTCTTCGACCGGGTCGATACCGGACTTAAATTATATCAGGAAAACAAAATCCAAAAAATCCTGGTTTCCGGAGATCACCTCAACCAGGGATACGACGAAGTAAACACCGCCAAAGATTATCTAATCAAAAACGGCGTAGCAGAGGAGAATCTTTTCCTGGACCACGCCGGAATCGATACCTATGACAGCCTCTATCGAGCCAAACATATTTTCAAAGTTGAGTCAGTTATAATTATCACTCAAAAATTCCACCTGAATCGAGCTCTGTACATCGCCAATTCTTTGGACATAAAAGCGGCCGGCTTAACAGCCGACCAAAGAACCTACGAGCACATCAAAAAATATAAATCAAGAGAAGTTTTAGCTAGAATCAAAGCTTTTTTGAACGTAATCTGTAATTCAAAATCCAAGTATTTAGGAGATGCAATTCCGATCACCGAAGACAGCAAAAAAAGCTGGGATTAGACTATCCTAATTCGTCGCTGGAATACAAATATCTAAAATCGATCTTGTCGTAATCAAGCAAATCTTCAGCGCCAAAAAATCTTTTAATTTCAGCCTCGGGATCCTCTTTAGGATCGCTCACATGAACCAGATTGGTTTGAAGCCCCATTGCAAAATCGCCTCTGATAGTCCCGGCGTCGGCTTCTCTGGCTTTGGTGGATCCTGTAATAAACCTGGCGGCTTCAATAGCTTCCAATCCTTCCAAGACTATAGCGATCACCGGCGCGCTTTGCATAAAGTTTTTCAAACCTTTAAAAAAGGGCTTGTCCTTATATTTTCCATAATGCTCTTCGATCTTTAAATCGCTTATTTTCATCATCTTCATCCCAACCATTTTTAGCCCCTTTCTTTCAAAGCGACTTATGATCTGGCCCACTAAATTCCTTTGAAGCCCGTCGGGCTTAATAATCACCAAAGTTCTTTCCATTTGAAATAATTTTAAAAATTTTTAATTTATTTATTTTAATCCTAACTTTTTCAATCCCTGATAACCAATCTTTGAACCAAGTTCCCTTCTCGCTGTTGGACTTTCTTGAGCTTTAAAATATTCATCTGGAGTAACACCCAAATCATTCAAAGCCCTACTTTGTCGATTAAATGCTTCCGTAACATCCGAACTTCTAACTCTTGGATCTTCTTCCCTCATTGAACCCTCAATTGATTTTTTGAGCCGATAATTACCTGATGGCATAATTTTAGCTTAATTGTTAATTGTTTTCTTGGTTGTTTTATAGCATTTTTTTAAAAAAATGTTAAATTATTACATCTTTTTCATCTCTTGAACAATCTTTTCCGCCACCTTTATCCCTGTAACTTTTTGAAATCCTTTCCACTCGGGACCGGTATTTAATTCCAAAAAAACAAATTTATTTCTTTTTGCATCAAAAATATAGTCAATACCGGTAATCCTTAGATCGAAATAATTAACAATTTTTTTGGATCTTTGCTCCAGTTGCTTGAGGAGCCTTTCGTCAGTAACCTGTTCAGCCGAACCTCCTTGACTGATATTATTGACAACTTTTCCTGGAGCCGCCTTTCTTTTAATCGCCCCGATCATTTTTCTGCCCAGCATAAAAACCCTATAATCTCCATCATTTGGAATAAATTCCTGAAAAATAAAATCAGCATAATTTATATCAAGGCCCGATAAATCCCTTTTTGACTTTATCAAAGTAACCGACCTGCCGCAACTGCCGTAATTTTTTTTCAAAATAAAAGGAAAAGTTAATTCCCCGCTCTTGATCAAATCTTCTAATTCCTTTCTGGTATTTGCGGTAAAAGTCAAAATAGAATCTATATTTAAAAATCTTTCCACTAATATATACTGAAACAGCTTATATTTTAAATAGGGAAATTTTATATTAGCCGGATTAAAATATTTCTTTGATCCGATTAAATTTAAAACTATATTTTTTTTCAAATCGCCCTGTAAATTGGAATTCTTCCAATAAACCACATCGAAATTAGAATTTTTGAAACTGCTCACCGCATCCTCCAAATCTTTAAAATCCTTAACCTCGACCTCCATGCCCGTCTTGCGGGCGGCATCTCTAATTTGATTAACATGCCAGGTGTCGGAATAATCTTTATCCTTTTGATATTGACTTTTTAAAACTAGCACAAGCTTCATTTTGATTTAATTAAAATTTAAATTAAAAAAATTTTTCTTCATGAATTCAACAATCAGATCCGCCACCTTTAACCCTGTCGCCTTTTGAAAACCCATCCATTGTGGCGCGCTATTAACTTCCATAAAATAATACCGGCCATCCTCCTTGCTTTTTATAATATCCACCCCGCAAAAATCCATACCAAATAATTTAGCGATTTCAATTGAAATTTCACTTAAAACTTTTATCTCTCTTTTATCTTTAACCTCCCAAACTCCGCCACCCCTGGAAAAATTATTCACAATATTTCCGGCCTGTCCTTTTCTCTTCATTATCCCTAAAACCCTCCCGCCCAGGATTAAAATTCTAAAATCGCCTTTATTTAAAATAAACTTTTGAAAAACATATTCGCTAATCGGCAAACTCAACTTTTTTAAATCTTCACTTTTTTCAAGTTTAACAACCCCTTTGCCCTCTCCACCCCAATTCGGCTTAGCAATCAAGGGGTAATCCAGTATATCTGACTTTGAAATAAAATCTAAAAATTGCTTTTTGGTTTTAAACACATAAGTGGGTATAAAATTAAGTCCGGTTTTAACACTTACGACCTTTTGTTGAAAAAACTTATAAGACAAATAGGGAAATTTCAACAAAGCTCGACTGAATAATTTTTTCTCATCAATAATATTGTATAAAGTGTTTTTCTCCCAACTTTTATCCAAGCTGGAACTTCGCCAAAAAATAACATCCCCCAAAAAGTCAAAACTTCTAACCTCATTAATTTCCGAAATATCGACTATTTCAACTTGAAACCCCTTTTTCAAAGCCGATTTCTTTAACTCTTCTACATGCCACTCGCTATAATCATCACTTTCCCAGTATTCTTTTCTAAAAATAATCGAGAGTTTCATAAATAATCTTTAATAATTTTCTATAATTTTAGTAATAATTTTCTCTACAACATTGATCCCTACAAATTCTTCAAATCCCTTAAATTCGGCTGAGGTATTAACTTCAATCGCAATGAATTCATCACCCTTCTTCACAAAATCAATCCCTGCATAAAATAATTCGCCCTTCTTCATTATCTTAAGGCAGGTTTCTCTTAGTTTTTCATCCACTTTAAAAATCTCACCCTTGCCTCCCAGCGAGATATTCGATCTGAAGTCATCCTTAGAGGATCTTTTCATCCCCCCCAAAACCTCACCCCCTAAACATAAAACCCGATAATCTACTCCTTTTGACCCTTCAATATATTCCTGCAAAAAATAAGCTGTTTTTTTATAAGGTGTAATCATTTCTTCTAATCCCTTCTGTTTGTCTTTAATAATAAAATCCTTTATTTGGGAAAAATTATTAACCAAAGCCACCCTGATTCCCTGCGAACCTTTTACATTTTTAATTACACAGGGAAATCCGCCCAAGACATTCACAATTTCAGCCAAATGAGCTTTACTATAACTATTAATCATAATCGTTTCAGGAGTTTTAATTCCGTTATTTTCAAAAAAATCAGCTGTCAGAAACTTGTCGGAGAAAATTTTTGAAACCGTATAAGTCGGCCAAACCGAAACCTCTTTTCCTTTTAAAACCGAATTAATATACTGATTTGCCATTGAATTCCCAAACAACCAACAAAAATCATCCTTATTAAACACTAATTCCTGTCCTCTATAAAAAATCCGGTTTTTTTTAATAAGCGTTTCATACGCCTGAACTTCCACAAGCTCAAACTTAAACTTGGCCAGTTCCTGCCTGAATCTATTTACCCTTGAATCGTTCTCTTCAATCGAAAAAACAAAAAATTTCATCTGTTTAAAATTAAAGCAGTTTATTGATCCTCTTAAACAAATCCTTCCTCAAAACCGTCTCCTGAGAACCGTATTGCAAATCCCTTATTATAACCATATCATCTATTGCCTCTTTTTGGCCGATGATTAAAGCGAATCTGGCCTTGCTTTTTTCAGCCCGCTTCAATTGAGAGACCATACTGTCTTTGCCGAAAAATTCAATAACCCGATTATCGTCTCTGATCAAATCAAAATACAATTTCATACATTCCTGCTTGCCTTTATCTCCCAAACCGATAATAAAAAGAATGTTATCATTGCTATAATTATTATCTCGGCCTTTAATTTCAGATCTGAAATCCTCCCCTTCCTCCAAAACCGAATCAGCTAAAATGTTATCTATCTCGAAATTCAAATTATTAATCGAAGTATTTTCGCTAGAAATTTTTTTAATCACTTCATCCCTTCTATTGGCCGAAATCAAAACTTTTTCCTTTCCTTTATTGTCTGAAGCGACAAACTTAAATACGATCTTGTTGGAAATCCAAAAGTTATCGAAAAATTTACTGTCAAGCTCGTAATCGACTCCCAAACCATCCAGATATTTAAGCAGCCTTCTAAAATCGGTTTCGCATTCCTCACAAAGAGAATTTAAAAGCTCCGGCGCTCTTCTGTAAATCTTAGCGCATTTTACATTTTTGCAGTTAAAAACCAAAAAGGGACTTTTCTTTAAAAATTTTTTGCAATCCCTGCATAATTGAGTGCTGCGGGTTTTTAAAAAATTATTCAAAGCTTTAACATAAGGCCTTCTACATTTTCTACAGCCTATATTATTGATCTTTAATTTATATCTTCCTTTAAAATTTAAAGAGTTTAAGACAAATTCGCTAAACTGGATCAATTGAACCTCAATTACCGGATCCTTTCTTCCAAAAACCTGAAAAACCGCTTTATTTTTCCTAAAATAATGACCCGAATCGGGTTCGATTTCATATTCGTCGCCGAAAGAAAACAACCTAAAAGGCTTTAGCTTTTTATAGAGGCCGTTTTCGCAGTAAGCTCTTATCATACTTATCGACAGCTCATTTCTCAAACATAAAACCGTCTTTTTTCGACCCTTGGTCTTAAAAATCACGAATCTGTCCTTATCGAAAAACGGGGACTCAGCATATAATTTTTCATACAAGGCAAAATTTTCAATAACCGGAGTTTGAATACTTGAATAATCAAAGCGTTTGGCTATTTCTTTAAAAAACAGTTCTATCTTTAAAAAACGATCCTGACTATCTGAATAAAAATCGCTCAATTCAGAAATCAACTTAAACCTATTGGAGATTATCCCGCCGTTTCTTCTTTTTGACACTGTTTAAAATTATTGCTTAGAAGTTATCTCAAAGGTATCAAAAATCTTGTATAACCAATCTATCTTCTCCTGATTATCCTTTTTGACTTCTGAATAGTCGACTTCGGCTGTCTTAAAACAATTCCTGTCCTTATCTAAATTGTCGCAATTGCTCTGATAGTCGTAAATGCCTAAATTCAAAGTTATCAAACCCCAAGGATAATCGTCATTTTCTGTCTCAAAAATCAAATTATTTTGAAAATAACAAATAATATTAGCATTTATAGCATCTTCATGGCAAGTTATTTCCTCTCTCAATACTCCCTGGCGCTTTCTTCCCAAATTAAACTCCTCACAATTCATTAAATGACCTTCATTTAAATAACTCTTATTACAGTGACTCAACAAAGTTCTCGCGCCACCCAGTCGATAAAAAACTTTATCCGGAGTCGTTTTTGTCTCCTCCTCCTTTAACTCGGATCTAAAACCCTTTTCTTCAAAGGAAACATAAATAAAAGGTTTTTGAAATTTATAGGTAATCCCCCTGTCGACTTCGCCTGGCAGCAGATTACTCTCCTGGACTTTGGAGTAAACGCCTAATTCTTGCGGATATTTGAAAGTAACTCCAAGCTCGCCTGCGCTAAATTCCTTATAAACAGCTTTATTGGAAGCTGTTTCATCATCTTTGCTTTCACTCTCCTGCACCAAAGGCTTGTCCTCTTTCGAATCAACTGCCTCCTCCCTTAAATTGTCCAAAGCGGCATTCAGCTTTCCCTGCATCCTGCGATCCTGATAATAATAGACAAACAAGCCAAAAAAAATCAACATAAAAAACAAGAAGATAACAGACAGACTTTTTATTTTAGCCGAACCTTTTTGAGTCATATTTTAATTTTTATTTATTGACAAAATCTTTGTAAGTTTATTCCGACACCGGCTCAAACGGTGATTCGGAATAAATCTCAAACCTATCAAAAGGCAGCACTCTAATCCAAGTCTTACCCACAATCAGATCCTCGTCAAGTTTGCCCCAGATTCTCGAATCCGAACTTTTCCCCCGGTTGTCCCCCAAGACAAAATACTCGTCCTGCGCCAAAACTTCTCTGGTGTCATTGGAAGTAATTCTGCCTATCGGCAGATACTTGCTCTCATCCAAGACAAAACCCTCGGGATGCTCGTCATTAAAAATATAGACTCTACCGTTTTTAACTTCAATTGTTTCCCCGGGCAGACCGATAACCCGTTTAATATAATAATCTTTCTGATCTCTCGGATTCTTAAAGATAATCACCTCCCCCCTTTCGGCGCCCTTCAAAGTCCAACCGATTTCATTAACAATCAAATATTGACCCTCATAAAAATTGGGCTCCATGCTGGCACCTTTAACAATAAAAGGCTGAATCAAAAAAATCCTTATCGGAATAACGATAATAAGACTCATCAAAATAATTCCGGAAACTTCCTTTAAGAAATCGAAAAAGCCCCCGAATTCGAACTTTTTAAGTCCACTTCCTGTATTCATTTTTTATTTTTAAATGCTATAATAGACTTAATTAAAGATTAAGTCTATTTTTTAAATTTATAATAAGATTTTTCAGATTATCTTTAGCGCCCCAAAGATAATCTCTGAATCTCGCTGCAAAATTAAATATGATTTCATTCATATTTAAGTATACTCTAATTATATTCAAAACCAAAACTAAATCAAATGATCAATTTACTTAAAACATTTTTTATTTATAAGATCAGACTCATAATCCTTATAACTTCAATCTCGCTACCCATATTGGCTTTAATCATTGCAATCGCTCTAACCTCAAGTTATCCAGTCTTTAAAAACTCAACCGATGCCAAATTTTTCCTTTTCAGCAATAATCAGAATCAAATCAATGTCAAAGAAAAAGCTGCCCGTTTTATAAGTCAAACCTTTAATCTTTTCGACTCTGAAAAAAACCTTGCAATCTTTAAAAATAAGGAAAGAATTAATATCCTGCTGCTGGGACGCGCCAGCAAAGATTATCCCGGCAGTCATTTAACCGACACCATAATTCTTGTAAGCTACAAACCAAAAACCAATCAGGCCGCCATGCTTTCAATTCCAAGAGATCTTTACGTCAAAATCCCCGAAACGCACCGTTATACCAAAATTAATTTTATCTATCATTATGGAACTCAAGCCGAGAAACAAAACGGCGGTATCAAATATATGAAAAAAGTGGTAAAAGAAGTCACCAATCAAGAAATAGACTACTATATCATGCTTGACTTTAAAGGTTTTGAAAAACTCATCGACGAAATTGGAGGCATCACCGTAAACGTAACTAAAAGTCTCCATGACGAAAAATACCCCGGCCCCAATTTCAGTTATCAAACTTTTCATATAGATCCCGGAGTTCAAACCCTGAACGGCGAGACCGCTTTAAAATACGTAAGAACCAGACATAACCCCGGAGGCGACTTCGGACGCTCTTTTAGACAGCAGCAAGTTTTAAAAGCCGTTAAAAGCAAAATCCTCTCCCAAGAAAGTGTAAATTTAATCACCAAAGTAAGATCCCTTCAGGAAATAATCGACGAGCATATGCAAAGCGACATAAATCCGGCGGACTTCCCGGCTTTTATTCAAATGGCCAGATCAATCAACTTAAATTCCATCACCAACAAAGTCCTTGATAACCGAGGAAGACAGCCGCTGCTTACCAGTATATCTTCAAGATTGGGCAGAGGAAGAGCCTACTTATTAAAACCGGTCGGCGGCGATTACTCAAGAATTCATGAAATAGCCGAAAATATCTTCGACCTTGAAAAATTAAGAATTATTAATGAAAAAAGAGAAACAGAAAATCCAACTATCCTAATCGTCGATAAGAGCGCCGACCCCAAAACCGGCACAGAAATAAAACATAAACTTGAGGAATTCGGTTTCTCAAAAACAACGCTTAAAAACGATTCCTCAATAGAAGAGGAAACCGTAATCTATGATAACACCAACAACCTCAAACCCTATTCCTTAGACATCCTGATCAAATCATTAAAAATAGACCAAATCAAAAGCAATCATCCCGACAAAAACTACGATCTGATAATCGAGCTGGGAACCCAAGCCGAAAATGTCTTTGAAGAAAACAACATCCTTCTGCCCAAAGAAGCCTACGAAGAACAGGATTATTAACTCAATGAAACAAAAACTTTAAAACTTTCCTGTTTAATTTTTTATCCAATTTTTTAGACAAGTAATTGGAAACCAACTTTTTATTAATTCGAACCGCTGTAGGATAAGGATAGATTTTATCCAATAAAACCTCAATGGGCAGCCCCTGTTTTTTCATCAACAAAAATTCCGAAATAATCTCGCCGGCATTCGGCGCGATAATGGTTCCGCCCAACAATTTTTTTCGTTTATCCACAAAAAGTTTTATAAACGATTCGGGGTAATCGTCCACTATCGCCCGATCGGCCTGTGAAAAATCATCCTGCAGGATTTCAAAAAACTGGCCCTTATCTTTAAGTTCCCGCTCGGTCAATCCAAAAGTCGCGATTTGAGGATAACTAAAGGTAACCCAAGCAAAATCGGAATAATCCACTTTCCTCTTTAAGGGCGAAAAAAAATTCCTTATAATCAAGGAAGCTTCCAATTCGGCGGCATGAGTAAAAAAGTAAGACCCCACGACATCGCCGCAAAGCAGAACTTTTTTATTAGTGGTCCTTAAATAAGAATCGGCCTTGATTTTATTTCCCCGCGCCTCAATCCCCGCCTTTTCCAAATCGAGCCCTGAAAAATCGATTTCCCTGCCAATTCCGACAAAAACCCGATCAAAGCTGATCTTTTTTTTCTTTTTTCCAATTCTTGCCAAGGCGGTATTAGCTGAAATAAATTTTTCAACTTCACTGTTTAAAAAAAGCTTCAAACCGTCTCTTCTCAAAGCCCGGCTCAATAATCGGGCCGCTTTCGGATCCTCCTTATTTAAAATCGAATTCCCCCTTTGCAGAATAGTCACCTCGCTTCCAAAAGTCTGCATTGCCTGGCCCAACTCGATGCTCACCGGTCCCCCTCCAATCATTAAAAGCTTTTTAGGTAAATTTTCCAAATCAAAAATATTCTCATTATTCAAAATTTCGACTTTTTCAATTCCCAAAACCCTCAACTTTCTGGGCTTAGATCCGATTGCAATAACAAATTTTTTTCCTTTATAT
>WJJX01000111.1 GCA_014729445.1 Candidatus Moraniibacteriota bacterium
CCTGAGGGCCAAAAGGATGAAACAGACAAAGAGCCGATTATTCAGAAAATGACCGAAATCCGCGAAAAACTGACCAAAATACCAAAAGAAAGCCAAACAGACAAAGCTAAAACAAAGACAAAAACTGACGGCGCCGCTAAAAAGAAAAAACCAGCCGCCAAGATTAAATTTCCAAAAAGAAAAATCAACCTCGCTCAAACCAAAAAGATAATGTTTGAAAGACAGGAAGAATCCCTGATCAAAAAAATATCTTCAAACCCCAAAAATGATAAATCATACATTGAACTTGGTAAACTCTATCTTAAAGTCGAAAACCTTGAAGATGCCAAAGCCTCTTTTAAGCAGGCCTTGAAATTGAATAAAGGCAATTATGAAGCCAAAAAATTCCTAAAAGAAATCGCTCAAAAATTAGAACTCTAAACTGATTTTACCTGTATTTGATTTGGACAAAATTTTTTGTTTTTATTATATTTAAAAATATTTTGAACTAAGCTTGGATTTTTCAATAAGCTTTTTTAAAGATTAGGCCCGCTTCGCGAGTGTAATCTTTAAAATAATTTTATTATGGGTATTAAACTGGCCGATGTAGCTCAGTTGGCAGAGCACCACCATGGTAAGGTGTAGGTCAGCGGTTCAAATCCGCTCATCGGCTCAATTAATTAAGATTGAATTGGTCGGCCTTGGGAAAACTTGCTTTTTTGGTCGATTTTATGCTAATTTATTTTATAAGGGTTATGGGAACCCAGTTTTTTAATTATTAAATAAAATTTAACTAAATGAGCACAAGTCCAAGCAGCATTCAACAAGAACCCGATCAACAAAAAGAATCCCCAGAGGAGCAATTACTAGAAGAGGGAACTCTTGAACTTATCAAAAAAGCAAAGGATAAAAAAATTGATTTAGAGGATTTATTAAAAATGGGTGTTCATTTTGGTCATCAGAAATCAAAATGGAATCCTAAAATGAGAAAATTTATTTATACCATGAGAAACGGGGTAAGGATTTTTGATTTGGCAAAAACAAAAGAGGCGCTCATTGAGGCGACCGCTTTCATGAAAGAAAAAAAGGGAGACGGTCAAATCCTGTTTGTGGGAACCAAAAGACAGGCCAACGATATCGTTAAAACTGTGGCCAATTACTTGGACATGCCTTATGTTACCGAACGCTGGTTAGGCGGAACTTTGACTAATTTTAAGACTTTAAGATCGAGAATCGACAAATTGATTATGGTGGAAAAACTTCAAGAAAAAGGGGAATTGAAAAAATATACCAAAAAGGAACAAGGTGTTTTCAAAGAAAAACTGGAAAAATTCAATAAAAGAATGGGCGGAATTAAAAATATGAAGGAATTACCAAAAGTTGTCTTTGTTGTCGATTTGATCTCCGATAAAATAGCCGTGGACGAGGCCAACAAGATGAACATTCCCGTGGTTGGTATTGCCGATGCGAATGCCGACCCGACCAAAGTGGACTTGGCTATTCCGGCTAACGACGATGCAGTGGGTTCAATAAAATTTATTTTAACCTATATAGCGGCTAATTTAAAATAAAGAAGCCTTAAAATTAGACTCCTGATTTTGAGGAACAGCTTGGGCTTAAAGACCTTAACCTTAAATAATTCTAAACATATAAAACAATGAAAATAGAGGCTAAAAAAATAAAGGAATTAAGAGATAAAACCGGGGTCAGTATTATGAAATGCAAAGAAGCTTTGGAGGCGACCGACGGCGATTTGGAAAAAGCCGTTGAAGAGCTTAGAAAAAAGGGCGAGAAAACCGCTCAAAAAAAAGCAGACCGAGAAACCAAAGAAGGCGTTATAGGCTCCTACGTTCACAACAACGGCAAACTTGCCGCTATGGTTAAACTTTACTGCGAAACTGATTTCGTTGCACGAAATCAGGATTTTATTGCTCTAGCTAAAGATCTTGCCATGCAGGTGGCCGCCACTAATCCTTTATACATAAATCCTTCTGAGTTTCCCGAAGCAACAATCGAAAATGAGAAACAAATTGAAAGAGAGGCTTTGAAAAAAGAAGGTAAACCCGATGAAATTATCGAAAAAATTCTCAAAGGTAAAATCAAAAAATTCAAAGAAGAAAATTCTCTTTTAAAACAAGCTTTTATCAAAAATCCCGAAATAATCATTGAAGACTTAATTAACGATTCCATAAGTAAACTGGGCGAAAACATCAAAATCGAAGAGATAAAAAGATTCGAGGTGTAGTTCAATAAATAAACAAAAACATGAAACACAATGAATACAGCGCAAAACAGATTCAGGTATTAGAAGGACTGGAGCCGGTTAGGAAGAGACCCGGTATGTATATCGGCGGAACGGGATTGGAGGGATTACACCATTTAATTTGGGAGGTGGTTAATAATTCCATAGATGAAGCGATGGCGGGTTATTGCGATCATGTAACAGTCGAACTCTTAAAGGATCAATGGATTAGAGTTTCGGACAATGGTCGGGGTATTCCGGTCGAAGTCCATGAAAAAACCAAAAAATCGACTTTGGAAACAGTAATGACCATTCTCCATGCCGGCGGAAAATTCGACAAAGGAGGCTACAAGGTATCAGGAGGATTACATGGCGTGGGCGTTTCTGTGGTAAATGCGCTATCAAAATGGATGCGAGTTGAAGTAAAACGAGACGGCTGGCTATGGAGCCAGGAATATATAAGAGGGCTTCCCAAGAGCGAAATCCAAAAAGAGAAAAAGGCCGCCGGAACCGGAACGGTAACCATATTTGATCCTGATCCGGATATTTTCCCTAAAATAAAATGGAAAAAAAGTAAAATCCTGGAATATTTAAGACACCAAGCTTATCTAACTAAATGAGTTAGAATAACCATTATAGACAAAAGAAAAGATCTTGCGATCAAAAATTTTTCGGGCAGGGTTTACGAATTTTATTTTGAAGGGGGAATTATCGACTATGTTAAACATATCAATCTAAACCAAAATATAGTAAATGAATTCCCTGTTTACATAAACAAACAATTCGACAAAGACAGCGTGCAAGTGGAAGTGGCTATTCAATATAATGAAAGCCTGAAAGAAAAACTCTACGCCTTTACCAATAATATTTATAACCCCGGCGGAGGCACGCATGTTATAGGTTTTAGAATGGCTTTGACGAGAACCCTCAATGAGTACGGGAAAAAACAAGGCTTTATCAAAAAAAAGGAAGATATGTTGACTTCGGAGGATCTAAGTGAAGGATTAAGCGCGGTGATTTCGGTTAAAATGTCTCAAGCGCCTCAATTTGAAGGCCAAACTAAAGACAAGCTGGGCAATCCGGAAATCAAAGGAACCGTATTTAGTGCAGTTAAGGAGGGCCTTGGCTATTATCTTGAGGAAAATCCTAACGACGCCAAAAAAATCTTTCAAAAATGCGCGCTGGCGGCAAAAGCCAGATTGGCGGCAAAAGCGGCCAGAGATTCGGTTATCCGCAAAGGAGCCCTGGACGGACTGTCTCTTCCCGGAAAACTGGCCGACTGTTCCAGTCGAAAACCCGAAGAATGTGAAATCTATATAGTAGAGGGAGACTCGGCCGGAGGATCGGCCAAGCAAGGGCGAGACAGGAAATTCCAGGCTATTTTACCGGTTTTTGGAAAAATGTTAAATGTGGAAAAATCCAGAATCGACAAGGTCATAAAAAACGATAAACTGCAACCGTTGATTATTGCTCTCGGAACCAGCATCGGTGAGACTTTTGATATTGAAAAATTAAGGTATCATAGAATCATTTTAATGTCGGACGCCGATGTGGACGGTGCTCATATAAGAACATTAATGCTGACTTTTTTTTATAGATATTACAGGGATTTAATCTCAAGCGGGCATATCTATATTGCCCAGCCCCCTTTATATCGAGTTCAAAAGGGCAAAAAAATCGAATACGCTTATAATGAAGACGACTTAAAGGAAATCATTGAAGAGATGGGAACCGAGAGCTTAACACAAAAAGCCGACAATATCGACGTTAACAAAGAAGAAGACAAAGAAAAATTAAAGAAAAGCGGTATCGTGGTTTCCCGATTTAAAGGTTTGGGAGAAATGAATCCGGAGCAGCTTTGGGAAACCACTATGAATCCCCAAAATCGAATTCTATTAAAAGTCAGTATCGAGGATGCCGAAGAAGCGGATCGCATTTTTAACATTTTAATGGGCAGTGAAGTGGATCCGAGAAGACGTTTTATTCAAAACCACGCAAAATCAGTTCAAAATTTAGATATTTAATTTAACCTCCTCTATTCATCGCAATTCCTATCGCCACCGCTAATTCATACTGAAAACTTCGAATAATCGATTCCTGATCCCTGGAAAAACTGATTTGACTCCAGGGATCTCCATCCACAACCATAAGTCCGGTTTCCTTCTTTAAAAATTCTTCAAAACCTTTCAGTTTTGAAGTTCCGCCTACTGTGAGTACTTTTTGAACCGGGGTCGAGGAATTTTTTTGATTATAGGCCTTAATAACTCTTTTAAGTTCATCGACAATTCTTCCAACCACTGGACTTATAAGCTCGGTTAAGCGAGGATCGCTTAATCCGCCTTCTTTTTTTAGCGCTTCGCTTCTTACGATATCAACGCCCAGCCCCCGAGCAATCGCATTGGTGATATCTCCCCCTCCAACGTCCACATTCCTGGTGGCCCGAAGAGAACCACTTACCGCTACAAGAATATTGCAAATTCTTGATCCGATATCCAGGATGGCCACGGCGTTATTCATTTCTTGCGGGCCAACGAGGCATCGAATAAGAGAAAAATTTTCCGGCTCAATGCTTCCCAAATTTAATTTGGAATCTTTAGCTATTGTTTCATATTTTTGAATGGTATCGTTGGCTATCGCCATCAACAAAATTTTCATCTGGCCGCTGTCGTTTATTTCAAAGGACTTTTTATCCCCGGACCTGGCTTTTAAAAGCTCCCAGCCCAAGGTCACTTCGCCCAGGGGAACCGGAATAAATTTCACCGCCTCCCTTTTGATTAACTCGGGTATTTGTTCAGGATTAGCTCTTGGAATGTTAATAAAGGATATAAAACTGGAAAAATTGGGCACACTGAAAGACGCGTCCCTGCAATCGATATTGCTTTTTTTTAAGGCAAATTTCAAAATTTTGGAAATTTGTTTTCCAGCGATAATTTGATTGCTGGTCTGAATCGAACCCTTTTTGAGCCTGGCAATGGTAAAATTTTTTAAAACCGGGGTTCTTGACCGCAAGTCCAGATGAACAGCCTTAATCGAGGATGTTCCCACATCTATCCCTACTGACTCCAGTTTCCCCTTTTCGAAAACTTTTTGGAATAAACCCATTATTATATTTGTTTTTATCTCTAAAGATGTTTGGAATTTTAGACTAAACAAAACCCCATTATTCTATTATATCTTATGTGGGGGGAGGCTTCAAATATTTATTTTTGCCAGGCTGTTTCGCTCTTTTATTTCCTGAATCAAATTTTCGATTTCAACTTCTTGAACCTGGATATTTTCAAGTTTTTTTTGATATTCCTCGATAAGCTTTTCGTCAAATTTTTCCTTGGCCTCAATAAATTCCGCAAAGGCGGTATCAGCTTCATTGGCTATTTGAAGTTCCAACTCCAAAACCTCGTTTTGCGATTTTGAATCTTTATTAACTGCTGTCTCTTTTCTTTTTTGCAAAAAAGAAATTTGCCTGTGGGTAAAGATTTCAAAAGAATTAAGCAAATCAGCAACAATCGTCTTTATTTCTCTGGTGTTTTCAGTATTGGCCGGAAGCTCTTCTATATTTTGCCTGATTTCCGCAAATATGGGCAGCCGGCGGTTGATTAGCTCAATAGACCGCTCAAAATCCTCCGGACTGGAAAGTGTTTGAGGAAAAGAAATATTGTTTGTGGCTGATTCCAGTTTTTCAAGCAGCGGCGTCATTTCGATCAATAAATTGTTTAAACTTTCATAATCCCTGCTTATATCCTCAACTGAAAGATAATAATTCTCGATTTTTTCGGACAAAAGCTTGAGGTTTTGCTCTCGGCTGAAATCTATATTCTTATTTTTTTCGATTATTAAGGCCTGAAGACTCGCCGCAATCGCTTTGGATTGTTCTTTGGAGCCTTCGTTGTTAACCGCTTCCTGGTTTGATTTGCTCGCCAAACTCAAACCTTTAAAATTAGAGTTTACATCCTCTCTGAATAGACCGACTTTTGCTTTAACCTCCCGATAATCCTTCTCTCTTTTTTCCACATAGCCTTCCCCGGCGGGAATTAATTTCTTGGAATAAACAATAAAAACAGCCAAAATCAGAATAAAAAACAGGCTGAAGGTAAAAATGAATATGCCTTTCTTATCCTTTAATCGCTTAGAGACCCTTTTGAAAATTTGACCCAAGCCAAGAAACGGTTTTGATTTCGATTTTTTAAAATCTTTTTTCTCCATTTTTTTGAAATTTATTTCAAGGATTCTTTGCGCCTTATAATTAGTCTTTTCCCATGGCCTCCTGTTTTAACCGGGGCGGCATTTTTTCAATTGCGTATCTTAAGGCGGTTCTGGGCATATCTTTTTTATTCTCAAGAATAAAACGAAAAACCTGCCCGGGCTTATAATAGTAAGCGGATTTAAGCATCCAGCCGTATCCTTTTTGAACTAAATCCTCCTTATCTTTAAGCAGTTTTTGAGCAATTTCAAATATATCCTTTAAATTCTGCCTCT
Organism: Candidatus Moraniibacteriota bacterium; assembly: GCA_014729445.1. Lineage (GTDB taxonomy): Bacteria > Patescibacteriota > Minisyncoccia > CAIUEV01 > JAHKAQ01 > WJJX01. The sequence goes on from WJJX01000111.1 coordinate 6,695, forward strand.
TGGAATAAAATTCCCGGGAATGGCTGATGAAACTCACGGCCGCAGCTCTTCTGGTCCACAGATTCCCGGAATCGGTCCAGGATTTAATCCTTTTGTTTAACTTGGGATATTGCTTGAGCATCGGATGAATAACCTTCGAACAGAAATCATCGTCTTTGGCCCAATTATCTATATATTGATTGAGCCAATCTTCAAACAGAGAAATCTCTTTTGCCTTAAATCTTTCAAGAATTCCAGCGGTCCATTGAATGGCAATGGTCGCCTCCTCATTATAACCTGATTTGAATAATTTTTCTATCAGCTTAATCTGTTCTTCTTTCTGCAAGTATTTTATGTTCTTAAAATGTTTTCGGGCAATTTTTCGAACAATCGGCGTCCTTATTCCGCGGCATTTAATTTTTTCCTTAAAAAATTTTTGGTTTTGCCTTTTATAAGTTAAATCAAGATTTTGATCCAGGTCTTTTCTAATTCGACTGATAATCCCATTAAAATCCATTTGAATAGCTTTAATTAAATTTTTTTGCGCGCCCGGCAGGAGTCGAACCTACAACCCCTTGGTCCGAAGCCAAGTGCTCTATCCATTGAGCCACGGGCGCTTATTTTAACTTAAACATGACTTATTTGGATTTTCAAGTAAATCTTTGGTCGAATTTATTTAATATTACCATAAATATTGATTTTTTTCCATTTTTTTATTAAACTTTGACTGGATGAGCTCATGTTAAGTTTTTCAAACGGAATTCAAAATTTTCATTATAAAGCCTAAAAATGAACTTAATATGCGTTAAATAATAAGTAAATAAGGAGGAATGCATATATTAATTGTGGAAGACGAAAATAAAATTCTAAATTATTTAAAATCTTCTTTGAAAGCGGAAATGTTTTCTGTTGATTCGACCAATAACGGGACGGACGGCCTTTTTTTAGCCAGGACTAATCATTATGATTTGATCGTCCTTGATAAAAACCTGCCTAAGATGAGCGGGGATCAGGTTTGCAAAGAGATCAGACGGAAGGGCATTAACACCCCGATCATCTTTTTAACCGGCGAGGATACGCTTGAAGATAAACTGACCTCTTTTAATATCGGAGCTGATGACTATTTAACCAAACCCTATTCTTTTGATGAGCTTCTGGCCAGAATTAAGGCTTTGTTGAGAAGACCTCGGGGAATTGAAAAAAACAAAATCAAAATCGGCGATCTGTTGATTGACAGAAATAAGTTCAAGGTAACAAGAAATAACAAGGATCTAAGACTTACCAGAAAAGAGTTCAATTTATTACTGTGTCTGGCCAGCAGCAGGGGCAATGTTGTAAGTCGGGGTAAAATTTTGGAAACCGTTTGGGACATGCATGCGGATCCTTTTTCCAATACAATTGAATCTCATATTTTAAGTCTTCGAAAAAAGGTTGACCCCAAGAAAAAACTTATTAAAACAATTCCCGGACGGGGTTATATGATTGAAGCTGCTTAGATGCCTGCTTGACCGCCAAAAAGAGAATTGATCAACATAACTAAAGCAAAAGAACCAATCGCGATTGCGAGGCCGATAATGGCATAATTTAAATGACGCTTAGCCTGCTCCATTTTTTCCTGATTGCCTATGGAAACAAGATACATCAGTCCTCCAATTACAAATCCGATAACTCCAATGCCTGCGATTATTAAAAAAATGAATCTTACAACATTCGAAACAACCTCCATAATCGAAGGCGCTTCCTCAAAAAGTTCTTGAGCCCAGACGATTTGATAATTCAAGAAAACAAGCCCCCCGCTGACCAAACTAATTTTTAACTTTCTCATAAAATCAAAATTATTTTTAAACTTATTTTCCGGATACTTGATGCAATAATATTTTCTAAATTAATCTCGGTCTTAAAATTCAGAAGAAGAAATTTTTAGATTCCATAAAAGAACTTAATAAGCTCCTTTTAAAAACAGCATAGCCTAATTGGATCATTTTTTCAACAATCTTTAAGGTATTAATCCGCCTGTCTGTAAAAGATTTTAACCTTTTGCAAATATAGGGGATGATTGGGTTTTTGGATGAGGTTGATCGTTTCCGCCTCCTTTTTTTCAACATCTTCTCCTTGAGCCGCCCTTAAGTTGTCGGTTAGAATTATCTTAAGTCCATTTCTATCGATTTCTATAATTCCGGTTAAATAATAATCCGATTTTTCTTTCAAATTAACTTCTTTTAACAGATTCTGATCCGGGACTTCTATTTTGATAATTTTATGCCGGCTTTCAAAATAATAATAAGAGGAAATTTTTTTCAAATAGCGCCCCCAAAGACCAATCAGATTTCCTCTTTGTGAGACAAAACTCTCTTTGTTCAATTCTTGGATTTGTTTTTCCACAAGTTGTCCCGTCTTTACTTTTTTAATCTCAAGCGCCTTTATATACCCCTGATAGCTCTTTATGTGGAAATATCCTTTGATCTTTAACGTCTCTCCCGGATAGTAAATAAAATCCAACTCCGGCTCAATTATAATTCCATTGTTGTTGATTCCCAGATAAAAACGATTATTGTCTAAAAGGTGGGACCGATTTAAGACAATGCCTGAAACTTCGACCTCTTCATCTTTATTAAGTTTTTTAAAATCCTCAAGGTTTTTAATCTTTTTGCGGCTTCGACCGGCGCCGGTCTCCTCCCTTTCCTCTGTCGATTGACTGCTTGATTGTTCCGCCTCTGCCTCTTCAATGGCGTTCGGTGCGCCCGGGCTTGGCTTTTTACTCCAATAAACCTTCTCATTTTCGCTGTTTTTGTTGAGAGACAAACCGCTCTCGGCGTCAACATATTCCATTTCATCAATTAATTGTTCGGATTTCGTATATAAACCAATCCGGTCATTCGAATTTCTAAGAGAAAACCGGAAGTCTTTTTTATAAAAGACCAAATGTTCGCCCGGCTTGATAATTTTTTGAGGAACAAATTCTTTGTTCTCATTGTTAACTATGTAAATATTTTTTAAATCGATTTCGAATTGAGAGGTGTTTAAAATTTCGATGAATTCATTTTCGTCATTGTCCGCCCCTTCCGGGTTAGGCAAAATCTCGCTTAAAATCAAGCCGTTAATTAAATTATGATTATTGTCGTTTTCGTCATTTTTTTCCGAGTCCGCGGGGGAACAAGACGATTTTTCACCGGGCGTCCCAAAATCACCACTCGGCATTTGCTGGGTGCTTGTTTCAAGATTATCCATGGAATAAATCTGAGGGGCTTCAAAGCTGCAGACTTCCAGCGATTTTCCCGTCGCCACATCGCTTGAATCGTATTCCAGCTTTATCTCAGCTTGGCCGTCGCTTAACAGAATAAATCCACCCTGATTGGAAAGATTTAAGCTCTTCCACTGGTAAGCGCAGTCAATACCGCCGTTTGCTTCCTGATCCTTGTTTTTACACAAAACAACGAAATCCTTAGACTCAAGCACCAGGTCTTCTTCTATGCTGGACTCCTTGCTTTGATTGGATAATTCTAAACCTTTTAAGTTAATTGGATTAGCCGAGTTGTTGTAAATTTCAATCCATTCCCCTTTTGAATCGGCTACGGCATCGGGATTCGGCATTATTTCGGAAATTATTAAACCTCTTGATTCCAGGGCGCGGCTTGTTTTTCCGGCTAGAATCAAACAGAAAATGGGGGTTATAATCAAACAGAAAAGGGTTTTGGGCTTTGAAAATTTTTTTTGCTTCATCTGAAAGTTTAGTCGGAAGGGAGGGTGGGAAGCCCACCCTCTGATCTGGACTATAGCTTTTTTTAGATGAAATCAGGATAAAAAAATTTTAAAATTAAGATTAAAATTTTTCTTATTTTTTTATGGGCGATAATAAATAAAGAAAATCGGGTTTTTCTCTGTTGGATTTAATCAAAATTGGAGAACTTGAATCGTTTAAGAGCATCTTAATCTTGTCTTCTTTAACTGAATTTATACCATCTATTAAGTATCTGTAATTAAAGATAATTTCGACATCTTCTCCTTTGATATTAACCTTTGTCTTTCTTGATCCTTCGCCCACCTTGCTGCTTTTGGCGCTTGTTGTAAGCTGCTCTTCTTTTTTGGAAAAGTTTAATTTAATGTCACTTGAGTCCTGGCCCGAAAATAAAGAAATTAATCTAATCGAATCGATTAATTTATTCTTATCGACTACAACCTCGGTTTTAAATTCCCGGGGAATAATTTGAGTGTAATCCGGATAATTGCCGTCGATTATTCTTGAAATCAAATAAATGCTTTCGCTTTCAAAAACGATTTGATTGTCTTTAACATAAACATTTAAATCCTCGTCAGTGTCTTTAAAGATTTGCATAATCTCAACCGCCGATTGACTTGGAACAATTACCGATTCAATATCTGATTGACTCAACCCGTTGCTTTTAATAATTTTTTCTCCCAGTCTAAATCCGTCAGTTGAAACAATTCGAAGGTCTTTTTTATTGTTTTTTAAATAAACACTGGCTAAATCCGGTCTAATATTGGAAATTGCCACCGCAGGGATAACCTGTTCAATTGCTCGGGTGATTTGATTCGGAGGCAAATTGATTGGATTTTCTTTCTTAAGCTTTGGAATAATTGGAAATTCTTTGGAGCTTATTCCGTTAATTGTTGTATTTGTTGATTTGGTGTTAATCTTAATACCATTTTGATTTTTGGTAAGAGTTATTTTTTTATCATTAATACTTTCCACAACGCTGCTTAAAATTTTTAGCGGTATGGCTACTTCGCCTTCTTTTTCTATGGAAGCGGGAACGGTTAAAACAACTCCCACTTCCAGGTTGGTGGCTTTAATTTTTAACTCCCCTTTTTTAGCCGTAATCAAAACACTGGCCAGGGCGGGTAAATTGTTATGGCTTTTAGCGATTCTACTTAGTTTGTTTAAAGACTGACCCAGGTAGTTTTTGAATAGATTTATTTTCATGTTTATAATTTAATAATAATATATAAGGCCGGGGATAAGTTGAAAACCCCTTTTTTTGTTTGGGTTGGGCTAAAAGTAATTGTTAGTTTTTAGATTTTTCATGTTTATATTTACTTAATAACAATACGGATTTTTTTAAACAGTTTTTTGGGTGTCAAATAAACAAAGTTATTCATTATTTATTAACAAAGTTTTCCACCTATTGATTAAACAAACAATTGATTTCTTCAATTTCTTGTTTTAAAAGCGCGTCTTTCTTTATTTCATTGGATATTTTGTTAAATGCGTGCAATGTGGTTGTATGATCTCTGTTGCCCAGAATTTTTCCGATCACCGGAAATGAAGCCTTGATTTTTTTTCTCAAAATAAAGACCGCCACTTGTCTTGGTTTGACAATTTCACTTTTTCGGCTTTTGCCCTTGATTTTGTCCGGCTCCACTTTGTAAAAATCGCCGATTGTTTGGAGAATAAAATCCGGGTCTTTGGTGCGGTTTTCCATTTTTCTAATATCTTTTCCAAGAATTGTTTTGGCATTTTCAACATTTGGTGAAAGTTTTTTTAACTGGCAATTGGCGATGAATCTGTTTAAGGCTCCTTCCAGTTCTCTAACGTTATTGCTTATATTTTCGGCGATGTAATTTAAGGTTTCCATCGGGATGGGAAAATTTTGGTTTTCCGCTTTTTCGATTAAAATAGCGATTCTGGTTTCAGTGTTGGGCTTGGTGACGTCGACCACCATGCCCCCCTCGAATCTGGAACAGAGCCTGTCTTCAAGAGCGGGGATCGATTTGGGGGGCCTGTCCGAACATAGAACGATTTGTTTGTTGTTTTGGTAGAGGTTGTTGAAGGTGTGGAAAAACTGTTCCTGGGTTCCTTCTTTGCCGCCGATAAACTGGATATCATCGATTAAAAGAATGTCGACAATTCTGTAGATATTTTTAAATTCCTCCAACCGTTTTTCCTTGACCGCGAAGACAAAATCATTGGTGAAGCGTTCCGATGTTACATATTGAATAAGAAAGTCCGGCTTTTCTTTTTTTAGTTTATTGCCGATGGCTTGAAGAAGATGGGTTTTTCCCAGTCCGACTCCGCCGTAAATAAATAAAGGGTTATATTTTTCACCCGGAGAGATTGAGACAGCTTCACTTGCGGCTTTGGCCAGTTCATTGTGAGAGCCCTCGACCAAATTGTCAAAGGTATAGCGGGGGTTGATATTATTTAAAGTGGATTTAAAGATGTTGTTTTCTATGTTTTGAGGGTGGACCGCTTTTTTTGAGCCTCGGTCGATTTGAGATCTTTTGATGGATCGATTTTTGTTCGATAGGCGCTCGCCGGGGATAACTTCGAACTTCAGACTAGTTATGCCGCTTTTGTATTTTTTAACAATGGCAAGAATTTTTTTGGAGTATTTTCTGTCGAGCCATTCTTTGCCGAAGGCGTTTGGGACCGCAATTATCATGGTTGATTTGTCTATCTTGTGGATAAATGTTTTCTTAAACCATGTAACAAAATGGGCCCTGCTTATGCTTAATTCGATTTCATTAAGTACTGCTTTCCAGATTTGTTTTTCGTTCATTTTTTTATTAATTATTTTTCCACAAGTATTTTTAAGATATAGATTTTTTGTCTTTTTGACAACCACTAGTCTCGTTGATAAATTTATAATAAACTAACGATAAAGAACTCTTTCGAATTCTATTATGAGTAAAGCTAAAAAAAACAAAAAAATGAAGCCGCCGGCAAATCTTCCGGTAAGTAATGATGTTCCCGATTTTTCAGGCGATAAGGATGCGGAAGGGGCGCGGAAAGAGAAAAACGAACAGAAGACATTTTCGGCATTTTCGGATATATATTCAAATACCGACTTGAAAGCGGAAAGTAAGCTTGAAAAAAAGGTTCCGCCGGAAGCGCCGAAGCTGTCGGCACCGTTGAAAGTGGAGGAGATTATTTATGGCAAAAAAGGGGACGAGGAAAAAAGCGAAAAAAAAGAAAGGGAGAAACAGAGCCGCCAAGAACCGCCGGAAGAAGCGAATCGAAACAATAATATCGAAGCGAACGGGCAGCAATTGGATGAGGCTTTAGAACAAGGCACTCCTCGAAAGAAAACGATATCGGATTTTAAGTTAAAAGTTTTATTTGCTGCAATTGTTGTTATTTTTATTTTGCTGATTTTTGGTTACGCTTCTTTTTTTAGAAAGCAGAACGAAAAGAAGGATTCAGATCAAACCGAAGAATCCTCCTGGGGATTTAGCTTTAAAAATTTCTTAAAGACCGCAGACAAACAACCTGTTGACAGGGAAGGAGAGGTGGAAGCCGAAGAGGAAGATGTTTTTGAGGTCGAAGAAGAAGTTGAAAAACCTGTGGAAAACTTTGACCTGGATAATCAAATTGATCTGGAATTGGATAAAATTGCGCTGGATATAGAAAATCTTAACGATTTAAAACAAGAGCTGTATCAATTTTCCACTTTTAATGTTCGGGAAGGAGAGGCTGTTCAATTGATAATTCGTTTAAACGGTCAGGATATAGGTTTTAATGAGCTAGTAAGAGGTTTAAACTTGGCGGTTCCGCTTTCCCGTGAAAGTTATGAAAAATTTGCCCTGGCTTTGACTCGAGAAAACGGTTTTATGAAATTCGGCTTATTGATTCGGACTAATAATACCTTAAATCAAAACAGAGAGTTGTTTCAAGAATGGGAAAATTATTTAAAGCAGAGTTTCGATGCTTTGTATTTCAATGAGCCCCTTAATGATCCCAATGTCAATGAGGGGGCGGGTTTTCAGGATAGTTTGAAATTTGTCAACGGAAGATATATTAATTTAAGCAAAGCAAAGTCCTATTATTTAAACTATAGCTTAAATGGAAGTTTAATTATAATCGGTACCAGCACTAAGCTGGTAATAGATTTAAACAAATATTGAAAATGAAAAATCAAAAATATGTGGTTACGGTTGATAATTTTGTGGGGCCGCTGGAGCTTCTTTACGATTTGGTTTCCAGGAAGCAATTGGATATTAATCAATTCTCTTTGGCTCAAATAGCAGATGATTATTTAAACGCGTTGAGCCGTTTTGCCCTCGAGGTGGAGGACGTGGGCGGTTTTTTGGAAATCGCGAGTTCTCTTGTTTTGATTAAATCATTATCCATTTTGCCGGAGCTTGGAGAGGATTTAACCTCTGAGGAGTATCAAAAAATGGAGGATTTGGAAAAGAGGCTCAGCCTGTATTCTTTTTTTAAGAAATATTTTCAGAGCATTGAAGAGAGATATCTGAAGTCGGCTTATCTTTCCAGAGAATGGTTTGAAGCCGAAGATAAAAATTATCAAAAAGAACAGGTTTCGCCTGTGATAGACAAGAAAGAACTTTTAGAAAGCATGCGTTCGTTGATTAAAAAAAATACCAATTTGGAGATTTTGAAAAGAGAAGCCATTAATGATAGAATTAAATTGGGTGAAAAGGTCAGATTTTTGAAAGCAAAATTAAAACAGAACGGAATAATAAGCTGGCGCAGGGATTTTGCCGGGGAAACAAAGCCTGAAAAGGTTTTGCTTTTTTTAGCTGTTTTGGAGCTTTTGAGAAATTTTGAAATAGAAGTTTCTCAAAAGGGCTTTTTAACAGAGATTGATTTGACACCGGTCTGATTTTTAAAATTAATTAGCAACCGATAAAATGATTCAAGAAGGCATAAGAGATCCAACCAAAATAGAGATTGAGCTGATTGCTTTAAACAAGCTTGCAGATTATGCCGCCGGCAAGAGTCAGAGTGCGGTTGAGGCTTTTATTGTCGATGTTAACAGTGATAATTTTGAACAAATCGGGGAATCGTCGGATTTAAATATGAGCGGTGTTTTTTCCAAAATCAAAGAGTCAATAACCGGAGAAGATCCCGGGTCCGCTGATGGACTGGTTAGGGCGAAAGAGGATTTAGCCTTTGAGGATCAGAATAAAAAGGGATTTTTAGGACGCATGCTTCAAAAGGTTGGATTGGGCGATCAGGGCGCCCAGTCAGAAGAGGCCATGGATTCCTCGGTTACTCAAATTAAGCCTTCCAAGGATGCACTTAAAGGGGATTTTGCTTCCGCGAATCAGGCTCAACAAGTTCCGCCCGGGGTTCAGCCACAAAGTCTGGGAATGCAACAAATTCAACCGCCGGCGCAGCCTCTTGGTCAGCCCCAAAACGGGTCAAAAATTACTCAAAGGCCGACGCCGGGAGTTCAAAAAATTCCGGTAACCGATTCAACGCCCGCGGCTCCGCCTTCTTTTTCCTCCAAGCCTCCGGCCGGTTTTTCTCCACAGGCCGGGATGAAAACTTCTCCTGCTCCGGCGCCTTCAGCTCCCTCGCCTCCCTCGCCTTCAGCCGCCCAGCCTCAAGCCCAGCCGAAATTAAGACCGTTAAAGCCCGATGTTTCGAAATCGACTCTGCCCCAACCCGAAAAAACGGCTCCTTCTGTTACACCGCCTCAATCGCAAAATAAAACCATAATAAAGCCTTATGTCCCCAAGCCACAGCCAAGCCCGGATAAAGCTTCGACAAGCTCTTTTGGAACTACCCAAGCCCAAGAAAAGAAAAAATCCGGGGGTGGTTTAATAGATGCCATGGTTGTGGTGGGTCGAACTTTGAGATTTCATTTAAAGACAATTTTTATCCTGATTGTAATGGCGGGAATTGTGGTCGCTTTTTTTGCCTTGCCAAAATTGACGAATCAACCTAAAAAATCTTCGGTTGATATTGTGGTTGAATATTCGAATCTGGTTTTTAAAAGAGTCAAAAATTCCTTTGCCGCTTTATTTAAACCGGGTGTTCAAACGAATCCGACGGATTTTGAACTCAGCGCTTTGTTGGTTGAAAACAAGGATCATATTGACTTGGGATCGATGAGTCTTGGCAGCGCTCTAGAACGAGCTTTGGATAAAGATCAAATCGCTCAGATCAGCGTTTCGCGCAATCAATTGGGGGCCGGGGCGATGGGCGGGGCTTTTGATCGAGCCTGGTTGGAAATAAAAGGAGAGGAAACACCGCTTAAGCCCAGTTATGTTTATCAGTTCGCGGATGAATATCGATATGATTTTGAGCAAAAGAGAATTTATTTTTTGAAAATAACCGATTCAGAAGGGCGAAAAATTCCCTTTTCGGATTTTGTTTCGGGAATGAGAATGGATCAGATGCCGGCTTTTAAAAAAGATGTGCGCGATTATCATTTAATGATTTTTATAGAAGACAAGGGAGAGGCCTTAAACTCAAAGGATTATATTAGATTGGGCCTGGTCTTGCTTTTTGATCCCAAAAATCAGCCGTCTATGGCGCAGCTTAAAGATTGGGAAAATAAAATGATCGGACACTTGCTTAATTTTTATACTTCTAAAAATACTGAATTAATCGATCCTCAAAAGCAATTTGCCACAAGCTCCATCAGCTCTAACCGAAGATATTTGAATTTTACCGAGGATCATTCGTTGTCTCTTGATTATGGTCTGACTCAGGATGGAATGTTTATTGTGACAAGTAGAAATTTTGGAGAGATCCTGATGACCATATTGATTCAAAATAATTAGGTTTGATATAAACGAAACTTAGTTGGATTTAATTATAAACAGCAAAAATGGTTTCTTTAGACAGAGAAAAAGAATTGTTTTGCGCGATAGTCTCGGTTTTGTTTGTTCTGGACGAACCGGTTGAGGCAGAACGCCTGGGCCGGGTTTTGAATGAAGAACCCAAAAAAATTACGAGAGCGATTAAATTTTATGCCGATTCGCTTGAAGCTGTTGGATTGGCGATCATTAAAGCCGGAAAAAAATTTCAATTGGCAGCCGATAAAAAAAACTTTAAATATTTAGAGCGGCTTTTTGATGGCGGAAAAAAGTTTAAACCCGGCAAGGCCAGTTTGGAAATCCTTGCGATTGTGGCCTATAAGCCGGGGATAACCAGAGAACAGATTGATTTAATTAGGGGGGTTAATTCTTATTATACTATCAGGGATTTGATGGTGAAAGGCTTGATTGAATATTCCAAAGGTGATAAAAAAAAACTAAGGGGAATTTATCCCTCTTTGAAGTTATTACAGACATTGGGAGTTAGGCGGCTTTCGGAATTGGACGATTTTCAAAAAATCAATCAGAATAAGTTAATTGATGATTTAATTGGTGAATGAGACGGATTTTTTAAAATGATTTTATAATTTTAATAAAACAAAATGCAGGATGATGGGAATAATAAAGGTTCGTTTTCCGACCAAGAACCTATGGGAATTGAGCTTGTAACAATCAAAAAAAATTATCTGGATGAGATGGAATCGCTTCGAAGAGAAGAGCAGGAATTGGTTAAAAAATTTAATATTGAGCTTGCTCAGACCATTTTTAATCTTGATTGGGAAGGAGATTTTGATTATGAGGCCAATTTAAATTTATTTTTGAACGAATTGGCTCAGGTAGAGGAGTTTGTTTACAAATCCTCTGAAAATTTTTCGCAGAATGACATAAATATTTGTTTGTCTCAATTGAGGATCTTAAGAGAGAAGGCAAAAACGGCTATGGCAAAAGCCAAAGAAAAAGAGAAAGAACTGTTAAGCCGGGATTAAGCTTATTTGACGATTCTTCTTAGATCCATTCCGATCAGGCCGCTGGGGTTTATGTCCAGCAGATTTAAGATTGTTGGAGCCACATCGACCAGCATTCCTTGGACGCCTAAGGAGGCAGTAGTGGTTTGGGCGGCTGGTTTTCTGTTTTTTGGGTTAACAATCCAGCAGGGAACCGGATTATTAGAATGCTGGGTGTCTTTTTCGCCGGTTTTTAGATTGATCATTTCTTCAATATTGCCGTGGTCGGCTGTGATAACAAGGCAGCCTTTTTTTTCCAGGACTTTTTTGATTACCTCCCGCATATAATAATTCACGTTATCTATGGCAACAAGGCCGGCTTCATAGGTGCCTGTATGACCGACCATGTCGGGATTGGCATAGTTTACCAAAATGAAATCATAGATGTCTTTGTCTATTTCTTCCACAAGTTTTTGAGTTATTTCCAGAGCGCTCATTTCCGGAGCTTCGTCAAAAGAGGTAACGTTTTTGGAGGGGACTAGAATTTGATTTTCTCTTTCATAGGGAGTTTCGTTTCCGCCGTTAAAAAAGTAGGTTACGTGAGCGTACTTTTCGGTTTCGGCGATTTTAAGCTGATTTAATCCGTGACTGGAAATAATTTCACTGACTCTTGTTTTTATTTCTTGAGGAGGAAAAATAACTTCTCCCTGAAGTTCTTCAGCGTATTTTATCATAGACAAAAACTGGACCCCCTCCGCGAGAGATCTCTCGAATTGATCAAAGCCGGGATTCAGGAAAACTTCTGCAATTTGTTTGGCTCGATCTTTTCTGTAATTTAAGAAGATAACCATGTCGTTTGCTTGAATCGGTCCGACTGGATTGTCATTTTTAGTGATTACGACAGGTTTGATGTATTCATCGGTTAGATTACGATCGTATTGTTTTTTTAAAGCCGCAAGCGGATCTGTTTCTTTGATGCCTTTGCCCAAGGCCATCGCTTCATAGCCTTTTTTAATCCTTTCCCAGTTGTTATTTCGATCCATGGTATAGAACCGTCCGCTTAGAGTCGCGATTTGACCTATTCCATTGTTAAGTATTTTTTTTATAAAATCGGTTCCGCTCATTGGAGGGGCGTCTCGGCCATCCATGATTGCATGAATGAAAGTTCGGTTTTCAATGCCATTGGTTTTGGCAATATCCAGCAGGGCCAATAGATGATCGATGTGGGCATTAACTCCGCCATCGCTTGCAAGTCCTAAAAGGTGAAGTTTTGCTTTGTTTTTTTTTACCGTTTGGATCGCTTTGAGGATGGTTTCATTTTCAAAGAAGGTGCCATTTTTAATGGAATTGGTTATTCTGGGCAGGTCTTGGAAGGTAACCTGCCCGGTTCCGATTGTTTGATGACCCACTTCGGAATTGCCGTATTGCAGCCAAGGCAAACCGACTGAAATACCGGAGGCTTGTAATAAAGTTTTGGGATAGTAGTTGTCGAGTTCTTTAAAAGTTGAGACATTGTTGGCATTTAAAAAAGCGTTACCTTCTTTTTCGTTAGTAATTCCCAACCCGTCCAATATCATTAAAACCACTGGTTTAAAAGCTGCTGGCATTTAGATTTTATTAAAAATTTAAGATTCTTTATTTGTTATTATAATAATTTAAGCAGTCCAGGTAAACCGTTGCTGTTTTAGGTTATTTAACCCAGTGTTTGTTTTTTAGTTTTAAATCTTTCTCCTTTTCAATGTTTCTAATTTTATTCAGGGCTTTTTTTCGAAGAGAGTTTATATTTTGTTGGTTTAGCTTTTTGGCTTCGCGGATTAAAAAATTTTGATTGTTGTTTTTGGGATTCTCAAGCACTTTGGATAAAAGCACATCCAAAATAGCTCCCATTTTGGGTCCTTTTTCGACTCCGGCTTTTTGGTGAAGCAGATTTCCGTTAACGGCCAGCATTTTTACGGAGACAGGGTCTTTGGAAACTTTGTCGATTAAGTATTCCAAATGTCTTAATTTATAGGGTTTGGCTTTGGGGCAGTCGCTTCCGAGTCTGTCGGCGATTCGAAGGTCCATTAAATCTTGGATATTTTTTCGTCCGACTTTACTTATTAATCTTCTTACGCTGCTTGGAGTGACTTTGTCGACTTCATAATAGAACATATGGTTTTTTACAAGCAGGGAGGTGTGTTTGATAATTTTTTCGCTGTATCTTAAGCGTTTTAAAATCCGCCTGACCATTTTCGCGCTTGCATATTCATGATTATAAAAGGTGCTTTTAGGGCCGTGGCCCCTTTTAGTTTGGGGTTTCGCGATATCATGGAATAGGGCAGCTAATCTTACGCTTAATTTTTTGCTTTTGCAGTTTCTTAGAGTATGCAGGATGTGGTCATAGACTGTTCTTTGATGGTGCAGGTTTTGTTTCACCCCCAGCGTGTTGGTGAGTTCCGGAATAATTTGTTTTAGAAGGCCGGTTTTTCTTAAAAGTTCAATGCCTTCGGCTGGAGTTTTTGATAGGATTATTTTATTAAACTCCTCTTTAATTCTTTCTTTGGATATTTTCTGTAAAAGTCCGGAATTTTTAATAATAGAGGCGTAAGTTGGGGGGTCGATTTTAAAATTAAGTTCATTGGCAAAGCGTACGGCTCGGATTAATCTTAAAGCGTCTTCTCGGAATCTTTGGTCGGGATTTTTCACCGAGCGGATGATTTGGTTTTTTAGATCGGATTGGCCTTTAAAAGGATCTATAATTTTTTTTGAAAAGGGGTCCAAAGCCATGGCGTTGATAGTAAAATCCCTTCGTTCCAAGTCCTCATTGATGTTTTTGCTGAATTTAACAGTCAGAGGATGTCTATGGTCTTTGTAGTTTTTTTCGGTTCGATAAGTTGTGATTTCGACAATTGATTTTGTTTTTCGATCCTTGATTCCCACAGTGCCGAATTTGTTTTCATAGAAACTTTCTGGAAAGATTTTTAGCATTTGATCAGGGGTCGCGTTAGTCGCGATATCCCAGTCTTTAGGTTTTTTTTCAAGCAGTATGTCTCTGACGCAGCCGCCGACTAAATAACTCTCGAAGTCTTTTTGGCGGAGGCTTTTTAAAATATGGATGATGTGGAAGGGCGGCGTTATAAAATTCATTTTTTCGCTTATATGATTAGGGTTTTGTCTTTCAGTGAAGGAGTGTCGACTTTTTTAAATAAAGTAGAAATTTTTTGGGTTTTAGTCAAATTAACTTTTGCTTTTTTGGGCCAGTATTTGAGTTCCAATTTTAATTTGTTTTGATCAACGGGGGTGATTATCAAGTAAGACAGCTTGAAGTAAGGAATATATACATTCGGCAGATTGGACCAGGTTTTGATTGGCTTAAAGGTTTTTGTCCAGGAGCCGGTATTTACGATGATTTTATTTTTGTGTTTTTCCATAAAATCGGTATGGCTGTGGCCGAAAATCAGGATTTCATGTTCTTTGTTTTGGGCCAGGAAATTTTTGGCGGTTTCGTGCCAGCGGTGTCGATTAATATCGTAGTTTTTGGATTTTAGATTAATTCCATAGTCTTTTAGGCTGTTTTTTAAGTCTTTTTTTATAACTCGATAGGCTAAATAGAAAGAGAGATAAACTATCAAAAGGATTAAATTATATCCGATTACAAAATTGGTCAGATATTTTACGGGGCCCAGATAGTTGGTTATATAAAAGATATCAGGAGTTTTAATTAGATCGGTATAGGTCAAAATTGAAAAAATTAAAATGACCAGGTTAAAAATGAAGAGAATGAAAAAAGGAGTCAGTAAATAGCGTAGAAAAGGAGCCAATTCCTTATAGAAATAATTAGAAATGAACCAACCAGGCCCTATTTTATAAGGATAGTTGAAAAAAGGAAGGTCGGCCAGCCATGGATTTTTGCAAGGATGCTTTTGAGCGTAGTTGATAATTTTTAGGATTATGTTTTTTTGAACGTGGTAGCCGTAGGGAGTATCGTTTATATCGCCAAAACGTTCTATCTTATTCGCAGAGTCGAAGCGATTGCCATGTTCAACCCAGATTTTTTTATTGTTAATAGAGATGGATAGATTTTCCTGCTGCAGTAAATTTAAATTCCATTTTTTAAATAACCGCGGATATTCTTTAAAGCATGCCAGTTCATGATCATGATTTCCAGGGATTACGTTTATTGTGATCAGTCGCCCCACTTGTTTGATTTTTTGGAATATTTTTGGATGGGATTGAACGATGTGGTTGAATTTATCCAGCTCTTTATGCGATTGAATCTCCCAAAGATTTAAAAAATCACCGAGAATGTAGAGGGTTAGATCGTATTTTTTCGATTCTTTCTTTAGTTTGTCTAATAAAGCTATAAATTTTTTGCGGGCCGTAAAGCGGTTTAAAATCCCTTCACCGCCGATATGTAGATCCGAAATAAAGTATAATTTTTTGCCTTGGCTCATAAAAATTAACTGAAATATTCTTTAATTAATTCCTGCGTAACTTCCTTATCATTCCATTTGATCAGATACTTGCCTATTTTCATGTTCTGTTCAGCGCCCTTGCCGGTTATTAAAATCACGTCGCCCTTTTTGGCAATATTTAAGCCTTTTTTGATGGCTTTTTTGCGGTCAAGGATTCGATAGGCTTTGATGAGATTTTTTTTGTTGATGCCCTGGAAGATTTGGTTGATGATTTGTTTGGGGTTTTCTCCATAAGGATCTTCGTTAGTAACTATTGCATAGTCGGCGTATTTGGAGACAATGTTGCCCATTATGGGTCGTTTTCCCTTGTCTCTTTCTCCGCAACTGCCAAAAATCCAGATTAGTTTTTTGTTTTTTCTTCTTTTCAGCTTTGAGTGAAACAGTCGGCCCACTTTCTCCATTGAATCCGGAGTTAGGGCATAATCGATTATTATTTCAATACCCAGTTTGTTGGGCACGGGATCCATTCTGCCGGGGATTCTTTTTAGAGTTCTAAGGGTTTGTTTAACGGTTGCTTTTTTAATTTTTAGGATTTTGGCTACCGTTATAGCGGCAAGAGCGTTTTCCACGTTAAATTTACCCGGCAGGGGGGTGCTGTATCTGGTTTTGTCGACTACAAAGGAAGTGCCTTTTTTAAGCTTGTTAAGTTTTTCGGCCTTAATGATATGTTTTTTGTCAAGTTTTTTAATTGAGGGTTTTTTGATAGCGTAGCCGTAGATTTTATTTTCATCTCCAACAAAAAAATCCTTGGGATTTTTCATATTGAGATTTACAATGGAGAATCCGGTTTTTTTATTTTTGGCTGTCATCTTAAAGAGCTTTGTTTTGGTTTTGCGGTATTTTTCCATATTTTTATGATAGTCGAGATGTTCCCGGGTTACGTTGGTTATGACGGCCATGTCAAACTTTGTTCCCCATACCCGGTTTTGATCCAGGGCATGGGAGGATATTTCGGCAATAACATACTTACAGCCGGCGTCAGCGCATTCTTTTAGAAAATTTTGGAAATACAGCGCATTAGTGGTCGTAAACTTGGTATCGTTAATCCATTTTTTATCATCGATCCAAAAATTAATTGTTGAATTAATTCCCACTTTATTTCCGGCATTTTCCAGAATTTTGCCGATCATTTGAACGGTGGTGGTTTTTCCGTTAGTTCCGGTGACGCCGATTATATAAAGTTTTCTTGATGGAAAGAAGTTTATAATGTTGGCTAAGAAAGCCACCAATAAATGGTATAGATTTTTGATTCTTCTTATCATAGACGTGGGGTTTTAAAAAATTAAAATTGTAATTTGTCGGTTAATACGTTAAAGGTTTTTTGGGCGGCTTTTTGCCAATCAAATAATTTAGCCCGCTCTATACCTCTATTGGAAAGGACCTCCTGCTTCTTTTTGTTGGAAATTAAACTTAAAATTCTTTGAATCAGTTCATCCTCCCGATTGGGATTAAAATATTCAATAGCAGTTCTGCCGATTTCCGGGATCGCGGAAGTGCTGCCGGCAATAACGGGGCAACCGCTGGCCATGGCTTCCGCTACAGGGAGGCCAAAACCTTCATAAAGCGAAGGATAAACAAACATTTCCGCCCCCTGATAGAGAAAAGTCCTGTCCTTGTTTTTTATTTTGCCTGTCAAGACAACTTTGTCTTGAATTTCAAGCTCGGCGATTATTTTTTTTACGTCGGTTATGAGGGGATCTTTGATCTTTAAAATTTCGCCGGCCAGGACCAGCTTTCGATTGGCTAAAACATTTTTATAAGTCGCGGCAAGTCGTTTAAAAGTTTTTAAAAGCAGCTCCACATTCTTTCTTTTTTCAAAACCGCCGATATAAAAAATATAAGGGGAGTCGATTTTAAATTTTTCTAATT
This sequence comes from Candidatus Moraniibacteriota bacterium, assembly GCA_014729445.1. GTDB lineage: Bacteria > Patescibacteriota > Minisyncoccia > CAIUEV01 > JAHKAQ01 > WJJX01. Next base: position 24,471 of record WJJX01000111.1, read on the forward strand.
TGTTTTTAATAGCCGTTTTGGAAAGTTTCACCCGGAATTCTTCTTCAATGCCGTTATAAATAACCGAAATCCGACTGGAGGGGATTTTGAGGTATTTGATGATTTCCTTTTTTGAATATTCGGAGACGGTTATTATATGGTCTGCTTTTTTAGCAGCCTGAAAGGTTTTCTTAAAATAGATGTCTTTTCTTAAGTTGTTTGAATAGGTGCTTTCAAAAACTTTCCAAATCATGTCATGGAGGGTTACCACATGACGAACGGTTTTAAAAACACTGGCTGAATTAAATGGGGTGAAGAAAATATCCACGTTGTCTTTAATGGCCGCTCTCGGCAGAAAGATTTTTTCCCAGCTGGCTTTTCTAAGAAGGTCGTCTCTTTTGTAAAAAACCGTTTCAACTATTTTTTTTCGGAGGTATTCGTTTTCGGGAATAAGATCGAGATTGGTTTTCTCTTCGGCATAAAGATAATAGCTAACTTTGTTTTTGTTTGTTTTGTTTAGCTCGAGGAGACTTTTGATTATATTTAAGGAATACTGTCCCAGTCCGGTGTTTATTTTTCTTAAAAATGAGGCATTTATACCGATTCTCAACATGCGGTTGTTTTATAAAAATTATTTAACCTTTCTATATTATTAATGTATAGTCAAAAGTGTTTTTGGTCAAAATCAGATTAAAAATCCGTGGTTTGTCGAATTTTCATTTTGTGCTAATTGTGAATATAATGAAGATGTTTTGAAAATTTTTAGCGAAAATTATGTCAAAAGAAAAAGTAATCGGTATCGACGCCAGATTTTACGGTTCAAAAAATAGGGGTTTGGGCAGATATACGACCAAGCTGATTAAGGGTTTGGAAAAAATCGATAAGAGAAATAAATATTTTATTTATTTAACCAAAGAAAATTTTGATCTTTACAAACCCCGCAATAAAAATTTTAAAAAAAAGCTTTTGAATATCAGATGGTATTCCTGGAAAGAACAATTAATCCTTCCTTTTTTAATTGATTGGAAAAAACTCGATTTTATTCATTTTCCTCATTTTAATGTGCCTTTGCTGACCTTTAAACCCTTTATTGTTACCATCCATGATCTGATTTTGTTAAAGTATCCGACCAGGAAAGCGACAACCTTGAATAGGTTTTATTATTTTTTTAAAATGAGGGCCTATAAGCTGATTTTGTGGCGTACGATTATTTCTTCCGCTCAAATTATCTCGGTTTCTAAATTTACCAAGACAGAGATTTTGAAATATTTTAGGATAAAATCCTCGAAGGCGGAAATCATTTATGAGGCTTGTTTGGACAGTCCAAAATCATGGGCTGAACTTAAAAAGTTTCGGTTGAAAAGTTCAAGTTCTCAAAAACTGTTATATGTAGGCGCCGCTTATCCGCACAAGAATTTGAAACGACTTTTGCTGGTCTTTAAAAATCTTAAAAAACGATATAAAGAGTTGGAATTGCTGATAGTTGGCGGGGATGGATATTTCTTTAAAGAAATTAAGAATTTTGTTAAGATAAAGAAGATGCAGGGGGTGGTTTTTTTAGGCCATGTAGAAAATGAAAAAGAACTAAGGAAAATATATAAAAAAGCCGATATATTTGTTTTTCCGAGTTTATATGAAGGTTTTGGACTGCCTCCTTTGGAGGCTATGCGGGAAGGCCTGCCGGTGGTTTCTTCTAATGCGGGAAGCATTAAAGAGATTTTGAAGGATGGAGCCTATTATTTTGATCCGGTCGATAGGGAGGATATGGAAAGGAAAATAAAGAGGGTTTTATCGAGTGAAAGCTTAAGGCGGAGCTTAATTAAGAAGGGGTATTTAAGGGTCCAGAAATTTTCCTGGCAGAAAATGGCCAAACAGACCTTTAAACTCTATTCAAAGATGTGAGGATTGGAAAGGCGATTATTAGTTTGATAAAAAACAAAAATGCCGCTAAAAAGAAAAAAATCAAAGATTGTTGATTTAAGCCCTAAAAATAACCTCGAGAGAGAATCGGTTTTGGATTTGCGTCAAAAAAAGAAGGAAAAGTTTAAAAATCATTTAGTTAAACGAACGGTTCCTGTTTCCAATAAAGACGAAAGGGAAAGAAAAATAGTGGAATTTTTTCAGGACAAGGATAAAGTGCAGGAGGAAAGAAGGGCTTTATTCGATTTTTCTAAGGGCGTTTCCTCGGTTAAGAAAGCTCGAGCTGATAAAAGCGCTTCGGTTTTTTCGGCTCCAAAAGCTTCTAATTCGGCAGGTCTTCAAAAGAATTTTGATGAAGCGGGCATTGTTGATTTGAAATCTTTTAAAGACAAAAAATATGAGAGCGCAAGAAAGACGGCGATTGATTTAAAAAAAAAGAATCATCCTGTAAAAAAAAACCTAAAGCCTTGGATTCAAATTCCCAAAAGCGTCCGATCCAATCAAATAAAAAGAGAGTATAGCAAGCCGATAGACGGAGAGCCTGATTGGAAATTTCCGGTTAAGAGTAAAGAAGAGCTTTTATTCGAGGCTCAGAATGAAGAACCAATCCGAGTGGAAAAGAAGAAAAAAGAGCCCAGGACTCAATATTTAATAAATTTAAGAGAAGAGATCTTAACGCCGAGGCTTAAAAAAATATTTTCGACTTCTTTAAGTCTGGCTTTGATAATCATTATTCTGCCTATAGCGATAATTGGGGCTAAAGTTTTACTCAATTTTGAAAAAGGAGAATCGTTAAGTTATTCCAATGAAAAGGTGGGCGTTAAAGAAGCGCAGGCTTCGATCGGCGATGCCGAAATCGGCAGAATAAAAAAATACGACGAGGTAACGGATGAAACTTATGTTAAGATTATCGAAGAATTTGAAAAAATTGAAGCTATTGTCAACTCCAAAGAGTTCGATAACGAAGTAAAAACGATTAATCAACATGAAAAGGTTGAAAGAGTTGAGAATTTTTTGGATCAGGCGGAAGAAAATATTTCAAAGTACGAAAAATTCACCTCTTCTCAAAACGAGCCCTCTTCCTTAACGATAATTCAAGAGGCTACTGATTTAAAGAAAAATCTGGCCGAATCCAAAAATCAATTAAACGAGGCTTTATATCAGATTGACAATTTTAATTTAGACGATATTTCTCCTGCAGCTGTTGAAAAATTAAGGCAATTAAAAGAAATTTTGCCGGATATGATTAGTCGGATTGCGGATTTGGAAAGTTACATTTCGGTAATTTTTGAATTTTTTGGGCTTAATGAGAAAAAAAAATACTTGGTCGTTTTTGAGGATAACAAAGAATTAACTGCGACAGGGGGAGCAATAGTCTCGTATGCCGTTATCGAGATGCAAAATGGAAAAGCCAAGAATATTTCTCCCAAGCAGATATACGACTTAGAGCTTTTGTATCGAGAAAAGATCATTCCCCCCAAACCTTTACAAAAAGCCATTGCCAATTGGTCTATTTACGATTCCAACTGGTGGGCGGATTTTGGAACTACCAGCGAGAAAATGGTTTGGTTTTATGAAAAGACCGGCGGCCCTCCTGTGGATGGAGTAATTGCGGTTAATGACGATTTTTTAAAGGATTTTTTGGATTTTTTGGGTGCTGTCGAGATTAGCGACGCCGGTGGGGAAAAGCTGGTTATAAACGGCGGGAATTTTTACGAATTTTTGAATGAAGAATCGGCGCTAAAGTATAAGAACGAGATTGAAAAAAAACATCAGAGTGTTTTGCCCAAGCTATTTGAGGAGATTATTAACCGTTGCGGCGAACTGGATTTTTCTTATTGGGATAGAATTTCCCAAAAGATGAAAGTCAATATTTTAGCTAAAAATATTTTGTTAAATTCTTTTGATCAAAAAATCAAAGGAACTTTGTCCTTCCTGGGCCTGAACGGTTCCTTATATGAAACAAGAAGGGATTATTTGAGTGTGATAACCAGCAATATTAACGATATTGAGGAAAAGATTGAGATAAAAGAGGAAATTATTCATGAAGCCCAAGTTCAGATAGACGGCACAATCCTAAACACGGTTACTTTAAAAAAGCGTTTTCTAAATCCGGAATCCATGCTGGAAAATTATGACGAGCCTTTTACGGACTGGATTAGATTTTATGTTCCTGAGGGAAGTCAGCTTGTTTCTCAAAAAGGATTTGCCAACGGCAATTTCGAACCTTTAATAGATTATGAGAAATTGGGATATAAAGAGGATATAAGCATCAGTCAAACTCGCCGAAACTCCCATATTGATCCGGAAACTAAGATGATGATTTACGAAGAGAACGGTAAAACGGTTTTTGCCAATTGGGTTCATTATAGCCCCCAGGAAGAGGCCGAGGTTCAAATTACGTATTTGCTTCCCTTTAGCTTGAACTTAAATAAGGAAGAGGAAGAGCCGGTTGCCGATTTGTATAGTTTATTTGTTCAAAAACAGCCGGGCAACAATAATGTGGAGCTTCAGACAAAACTTTCCGGTTTGTCGGATTATGCCTATGTTTACCATTACCCGAATGAACTTGTTTTAAGCAGGGCTGGTTGGGAGATTAAGCAGAATTTATTGGAGGATAAGTTTTATGCGATTGTTGTTAAAAAAGAAGATTGATTTAGTAATGAATGTAGATTGGAGTGCCGACATCGGAAAAATTAAAAACCACTTCAGCAGGGCCGACTCCCAGTCTGATACAACCATGACTAACTGGAATTCCCAAGTGATCTTGTCCTTCTTTGTAGCCGTTAGGCCATTCCGGCAGCTCGTGAATATAATGGCCGGCTCCGGTAAAAGCCAGGGAATAAGGCATCCACAGTTTATATTGGTGAGACCAATGGCGTCTTTCTTTTCTAAGTACGGCATAGGTGCCGGTAGGAGTGGCCATTCCTCTTTTTCCGGTAGAGACTTTGTAGGTCCCGAGAAGAATGCCGTCGTTGTAAATACTCATTAGCTGGGTTGAAAGATTAACGTCGATGTATTTTCCATCTTTGAAAAACGGATCATCGATAGAGCTTCGGCCATCTCTAACAAAACCGCCCTTATTGCCGGTAATAAATTCGATGCCGACATCTTCTTTTAAGTAACTGTCGTTTTGAGCTTTAAGTCCTTCCTTTAGCAGAATTTTGTAATTGGTGTCTTGTTTGAAATTTTCCGGGATAACTACAGCGGTTTTTTTGTTTTGACTGAATTCGATTTTATAGGGAGTGGGGGGGGTAATTTTTAAATTGTCTCTTAAGCTTTCTTCTTTGAAAGGTTTGTCAAAGGTGATGGTAAATTTTTGGTCAGTTGAAACATCTCTTGTTCCTCCTTTTGGGTAACTCTCTACAAAGTTTAAAGGCTCCAAGGTGGCAAAAGAAAATTCTTTTAGAGTCTTAAATTGAGAACCTTCTTTGTCGGTTGTATATTTTTGAGAGACGACTACTTTGTACTTTTGATTAAGTTCCAATGGTTTTTTTGGGGTTAGTACGTATTCGGTTTTGTCTTCGTTGTGATCGATATCGAAGTCGATTAAAGTTACATAATTGTTGATATCTTTTTCGTTGATTTGAGGAATAGGAGATTCTATGTCGGAGAATTTTTCATTGGTACTTATAGTCGGCGTTTTTTGATCTGTTTGTTCGATGGGATTTTTTTCAAGCGGAATTCCCACTTTAAATTCAAGTTCGTAGTCGGCCGTTGATTTGTTAAAATCGATAAAAATTTTTTCGTCTACTTTAACCCCCTGATCTTTGTACGGAGAGACTTTGACGATCTGGGGATATTCTTCAATGCGAAATTCTTTTGCGTTTTTGAAAGGGACAAAAAGAGAGCTTTCGCCCTGGAAAGTGAGGGTATATTTTTGGTTGGGCGAAAAAATTTCTTGGGGGATAAATTTAAAACCGGTCAGATCCTCCTCCCAAAAAAGATCTCCCTTTATTCCGGGGGAAATTTTAAAGCTTTTTTTTATGAGATAGGGTTTAACGGGTTGATTGAATTTTATGTGAATATCGGAGTCTGGTTTGATATTTTCTTTATGGTCGAGACTGTAAGTTGTTTTTGGAATTAGCAATTCGTTTTTATGAGTGGAAAGCAGATTGAAGAAAATATAGGATATGGCAAAACAGATGATAACATATAAAAACCAGGAAGTGAAAAATTCTAATTTAGATCCTTTTTTTTTCATTATAATGATCGGATTATTTTATGATTTTTTGGCTCATTATCCTTGGGGTGAATTGATAATGGCCGGATTTTTTTTAAAATTTGATATTATTTAGATCTGTTTTTTATTATAGCATATTTTATTTTTTTACTTTATTTTTTAAAAAAAATCAATATAATTAAAATAGATGGAAGCCATGTCCGGTTCTTTTAATCAAATTCAAATATTATAAGACTCTCCGAGAGTGAAAAATTCTAAATTAAAAATCCTCGCTCCGAGAGCATGTTTAATCGGGAAATTACTCTTTATTTTAAATTTTATTTATTTTTTATGCAGGGAGAGTTTTTAGTGGATTTAGTAAATCAAAGCAGTCAATTGGGTTATGATCTTTATCATTCCTGGCAGGGCACTGTTTTGCGTTGGGTCTTGGGTGGCTATACCTTGCTTTTTATTGTTAATATTACGATTATTCTTGTGAAATACAATAGAAAACTCTGGGAATATAATCTTTATGGCAATAAAACCAAAAAAACTTTTGAAAAATTGAAGAAAAAAAATCCTTTAGCAGCCTGGGACGAGATCAAATTAAATTTGGATTCGCCAAATGCGAAGGATTGGAAAACCGCCTTAGTCGAAGCTGAAAAAATGTTTGATAAAGAATTGATTAAGGCCGGATTTAGAGGAGAAGAGATTGGCGAGAGGATTAACCAATTGGGTCCTAGTGATTTGGAGAATGTTTCATTGGATGAGCTGTGGGATGCTCATAGAATTAAAAACAGTGTGGTTAATGATTCCAAATTTGAATTGACAAATCAGAGTGCTAGAATTGCGTTTGAGGCTTTTAGGAAGGCCGCCGCCGATTTATTAGCTAAATAATAGTAGCCTTTGCCTCTATAAATAAACGAACCGCGCGCCGCGCGGTTCGTTTATGGTTATGGTATAATGTGATTTTTAATAGATATAGCCTTTAATAATTCCGCTTCGAGCGTCAATCGTTCTTGTATTTTTTACTCCCCAACCTTTGTAATTCATTTCACTAACGGTTACTTTATTGCCGCTTACTTTTTCGACGTAAGCCACATGGCCCCATCTACTTTCGTGGGTCACCATAATTGCTCCGGGAATCGGACTTTTTCCGGTCTTTGCTCCATAAGCCTTGGCGTGGTATAACCAGGTACCAGCGTTGCCTCCCCAGGGAACATGTCTTTTTGTAGCTACATACCAGGTACACCAGCCATAAGGGAATCGATGCGCCGGATATTTGTTTAAGCCGGTCGACCTGGTGGGGCCCGTTATTTGAGCATCGGGATTGGCGGCCGTGTATCTTGCCATTAAAGCATCTTGATATCTTGGCTCGTCTTCGATTTTTCCATCCGGAATGATAATTTCTTCACCAACGGCAAGCTCTCCGTCGGCCGAAAGATCGTTAAATTCAATAATTTTATCTTCTTTGGCTTCGTATTTTTTGGCTAATGCCTTTATGGTATCGCCGGATTTGACTTTGTGTTTAACACCGGTTGTAGGCAGGATAAAGATTTCGTCGCCGGGTTTTATCAGTGATTCTGAATTAAGATCGTTAGCCCATAAGATAGTGCTTGTAGTAATCGAATATTTTTGGGCAATCGAACTTACCGTATCGCCTTCTTTAACCTTATAGATAAAGACATCCTGTTGGCCGCTGTTGAATTCTTCGGCCGTTGGATTGGCGGTGGCTTTCATAGAGCCTAAAACGGTGTTTTTTTCACCTTCCTCCTTTAAGAATTTTTCATAGTCGGCCAGTTCGTCGGTGTTAGTCATTGAGGCCAGGGCCAATGAATGAGGTTTTTCAACATTACCAAGACTGCCCAAATAAGAACCCCCGTCTCTATTGAATAAAAAATTACCGTCAAGGATATTGCCGTTTTGGGAGTTGATATTGGCAAAAGAAATAGAAAGAGCGCAACCTAAAACACCTACTCTTGCTAGATTTCTTCTTAAAAACCTGGCCAAAAAAGCTATTTTTCCTCTTTTTAAAAAACCTATCAGTTTGATTTGATAAGTATTGATTTTTCCACAAATAGCTTTAAATCTAGCGATGGCGGGAAAATGCTTTATGTGGTTGGTTTTCTTATATTGTTGCAACCTTTTTAATTTATCCCGATGTTCCAATTTATTAAAAAGGCTTCTTGCTTTTTTACTTATGGCTTTATAGCTCCTTTCAAGAAATAAATAAAACTTTCTTCATTATCTAAACTTAAACTTTGAAAGTTAATACTATTTCCTGATGTTAATTATTAGCTTTTTTGCCTAATATGAAGTTAGCAGATTTGGGAATTTTGGTCAATATATTTTTGTTAAATCAGCTTTTGGAATCAGCCGGCCGGCCCAGACCAAGAATTGATTTAACAGCAGGGGCTGCGTTTAAAGCCATGCAGCGGATATTCCGCTGTTGGGGTTTTTATCTTTTTAATATACCCTCATAGATTTGGAGAGTCTCTTTGGCGCAGGTTTCCCAGTCGAATCTTTCAATATTTTGAAGGCCGTTTTCGATCAGCTTTTTTCTTAAAGATTTATTATGAATGGCTTTGTGAAGTTGGCTTACAAATTTATTTTTATTGTGCTTAATGTTAAATAAGATGCCGGCATCCTGGACAATTTCTTTGTGGCAGGAAAGATTGCTGGCCATTATAGGAACTTCGCTTTTCATAACTTCTGCCAGGGGGAGATTGAATCCTTCGTAAATGCTTGGAGAAACATATAAATGAGCCATCGCGTAAACCACCGGGAGCTCTTCATTTTTGATGTATCCGATTAGTTTAACTCTTTCTCTGAGTACGGGATTCTGTTCTAGAATTTCGTCTATTCGTTCATCATAATTTCGGGCTTTTTCTCCTCCAATTACCAAAACCGTTTCGTCGTCCTTGTAAAAAGAAATATAATTATTGAAAGCTTCGATTAGAAAAGGCAGATTTTTTCGAGGCTGCAGAGAGCTTATGTTTAAAATATAGCGGTAAAAAAGGTTGTATTTCTTTCTGATTTTATTGATGAATTCATTTTTAAACTCTCTAAGGGGCTTGAAATTTTCCTTGTTGATTCCGTTGTAAACGGTACTTATTTTGGAGGAGGGGGTTTTATAATTTTTGGTGATTTCGTTTTTGGTGAAGTTGGAAACGGCAATTATATGATCCGCTCTTTTAAGGCTTCGGGGTATGAAAAAATTTAAAAGCAGTCTGTCTATGAACTGGATATACTCGGGATGCTTGAGAAAAGAAATATCGTGAATGGTGGTTATGAGTTTGGTTTTTTTAGGGAGGCGCAGGGGGGTTATGTATTGGACATGAACTAAATCGATTTTCTTTTCTTTGACGAATTTAGCTAAAGAGTATTGCGTCCAGAAAATTTTATTGCCTGGAGTTAGGGTAACGATTTTGAAATTCTTGGGCAGTTTTCTTAGGATTCTTTTTGCAATGGATTCTCCCTCATAGGAATCGGTGCATAAATAATAGCTGTTTCTACTGTCAATTTGAGCCAGATTTTTGATGAGATTGGTGATATAGATTTCGTCTCCGGTCTGTCTTTTTCCGATTTTTCTAATATCAAGGGCGATTTTCATGAAAATAACTGTTTAAAATTTAACTTAAGATGGCTTATTTCCATTTAATCAGGTTTTTCAAAAATTTCAAATTTAATTTTCGGGTTTTGAATTTAGAAATTTTTTTCTTGATATTGGACCGCTTCCGCCAGGTGATTTGTATTGATTTTTTTTTGATTGTCAAAATCGGCAATGGTTCTTGCCACTTTAAGGATTCTAAAATAGCTTCGGGTGGAAAAATCAAAAGCTTTAACGGCTTTTTTAAGGAAAATTTTAGCTTCCTTTTCCAAAGTGCAGAACTGGTAAATTTCTTCCTGGGTCATGGCCGAGTTTAAAAAAGTGGTTGAATTTTTGAATCTTTGTTTTTGGATTTCCCTGACTTTTTCAATCAAGAGTTTAAAACCGGAGGAGTTAATTTTTGATTTTTTTTGGAGTCTTTTAAATTTTACTTTGGGAACGTTTATGA
>WJJX01000112.1 GCA_014729445.1 Candidatus Moraniibacteriota bacterium
ATGAAGGATAAAATAAAGAAATATCTTTTTGACATTGACGAAGCGATTGCATCGATCAATGAATATTTAGACGATCAAAGAGATTTCAGTATTTATCAAAAGGATAAAAAACTAAGACGAGCAGTTGAACGTGAGTTCGAAATAATCGGCGAAGCAATTAGCAGGATCTTACACAATGATGAAAATATTAAGATCACTAACGCTAGAAAAATTGTAGATTTAAGAAACTTTGTAATCCACGGCTATGATAGGGTTGATGATGCCATTATTTGGGGCATTATTGTTAAGGATCTACCTAAACTCAAAAAAGAAATAAAGGGATTATTACAATAATAATTTTACGAACACATATCGAAAATCCAATAAAATAAGCCTTTTTTAATCTTTGTACCGCTAAGGGGAATCGAACCCCTGTTACCAGGATGAGAACCTGGCGTCCTGACCACTAGACGATAGCGGCTTTTGGTTATTATTTTAATAATACTGTTTGCTATTTTACATTTATTTTTCAACAAATCAATAATAGGCTTTATAAATAGGCTTAATTAGAGATTTATTGCGCGCTTGCTTTTTTTAAATCAGGGTTAAAAAATTGTTTTTTGTTTGGAGATTAAAGGAGTTATGAGTGATTATCGGCTTAATTTAGCCTTCTTGACTTAAAGATTTTACGTTGTTAGGATGGCCTGACGGTCGAAAAATAAACCAAAAGCAATGGTTAAATCAAAATTACAATTTAGGAGAGGGGGTGAGATCATATGAACGAGAAAGAAAAAAACGAATTTGAAGATGAAGGACAGGAAGATTGGTTAAGCGATACCAAAGAATGGCTTCAGGACAATATTCGAATAGTGCTGGCTATTCTGATTGTTTTGGTTATAGCGGTAGGAGTTTATTTCTATTCCAAAAGGGGAGCTTCCGATATTGAATTGGCTTCTGATACCGAAGAGACTGAAGAATTAGCCCAGGATGAAGAGCAGATGGAAGAGACAGAAACAGAAGGAGTAACAGAAGAAGAGATGGAAGGAGAAGGCGAGGAGGCGGAAGATGCTGAACAAGAAGATGAAGAAACGGCTGGAGATGAAGAAATGGCCGGGGCTGAGACTGAAGAAGGAGAGGAGGACGCTCAAGAGGTTGCGGTTTCAGATCAAGAAGAAACGGGAGTTGAAACAGAAGTTGAAGTGGAGGAGACTCAAGATGAAGAGCCGGTTCAGGAACAGACCGATGAAGAGATGGAAAGACAGCGGGAAGAGGAACAACAGAAACTTGAAGAAGAACAGAGAAAGGCAGAGGAGGAGAGAAAAAGGATAGAGCAAGAGAGAAAAGCCGAGGAAGAGCAAGCCGACCAAGCTCAAGCGGATCAGGAAACAGTAGTTTCTCAAAGCGGAGAAACATATGAGGTTACAGCTGCACCCGGAGATTGTTTGACTACACTCGCAAGAACCGCTGTAAGACAACATTTGGATTCTTCAAATGGAGCTGATTTAAGCAGTGAACACAAGATTTATATTGAGGATTATCTGGCTAAAAAACATGGTTATAGATGGTATGTGGCGGTAGGGGAGAGAGAAAGTTTTAACAAGGGAGAAATACAGGAAGCGATAGATGCTTCTCAAAGGCTTGATGAATCTCAATTGAATCATTTGAAAGTTTACAGCAGTCGAGTTTCCGGATTGTAGAAGGTATATGTAAAGAGTTCTTTACAAAAAATTCCCACCTAAAATTTGGCAACAGCTGAAATTAGAGAGTTGGTAAAATGATCCCCGCATTGCGGGGATCATTTTTTAGTTTTTTTAAAATAAGGAGATTGAATCTAGTGATCAGCGCGGATTCCGGGTCGTTAAGCGAAAAATTTTTGTTTGAAGATAGCTTAATACTACTTAATGATTATTTTTTTTAAATTTTTTTTAAAATTTTTGTTGTCTTAGCTCCGTCGTGTCGGATTAGGCTTCTTCTAAGCGGGTCGGACTTGGGTTTTTGATAAATATTTTTATTAAGTAAATCAGTTTCGACGATTTTTGCTTTTTTAGCTTTAAGGGCTTTGATGTCAAACTGCATTGGATATTCTTCTTGTTTTTGATAGGCAAGGAGTAAATTTTTTGGCGGTTTTTTGTTGTTTAGGATTATAAAATCAAATTTTCTATCTAAAGTCTGTTCAATCAAGTTTAGGCAGTCATTGACTGAAAAAGCGTGTGTTTCGCCGAGTTTAGTCATTAAATTAGCGATATAAATCAATTTGGCTTTTGATTTTTGAACGGCGTTCTTGATGCCTTTGGTTAAAAGGGGGGCAATTGAGTTGGCCCCCAAATCGCCGGGTCCTATGACTATGTAATCTGAATTTAAAAGTCGTTTTACGGCTTTGGGATTGGCTGGACTGTCTTTGATGAGTTCGTATTTAACGGGACTCCCTATTGTTTTGTCTTTGTTTTCATCCAAATTGTCTTCCCCGATTATTGTTTGACCGCTGCTAAATTCGGTTTTTAATTTAGTTGGTTTGAGGGTAGTGGTAAGTACGTCACCTTGAACTTTCAAGAGATTTTTTGCGTGCTGGATTGAGAGATTAAGATTTTTGGTCTGCTGGATTAAGGCAGACAGGAAGATGTTTCCCATAGTATGTCCTTTAAGTTCTCCTTTGGGGAATCGGTGTTCAAAAGATAAAGACAATTCCTTTTTTAAGGTCGAAAGAGCTGTCAAGGCCTTTCGGATATCGCCGACTGGGGGGATGTTTAAATCCCGCATTAATCGACCTGTCGAGCCTCCGTCATCCACTAGAGAGACCAGGAGATTAACCGACCAGTTTTTATTTTTTTTGGCGGCTTCTCCTATAACGGAAGCCCCTGTACCCCCGATAAACGTTATTGATTTGATTTTTTGCTTCATTAGAAATATTTAAAAATTTTGTTATAATCTAAATATAATAATAGATTGCTGGTAAAAAAACAAAAATTTTAAAGACCAAATTAAAATATAAAAGATATGCCTAGAACCTTTAATACTCCCAATAATCGGGCCAAAAGACGAAAGATTATTTCGGTTAGCCTCATTCTTATCACTTCGGCGGTTTTGATAGTTTATCAGCTTGTTAAAACCAGAAAAGAAATGCAGGGCGGGTTTTTTTTAGAGGAGCCCGAGCTGATGTTGGATTCTGAATCCGGCCAGCCGGATTATGTGGAAGAAGACGTTACATTAAGCGATGTTTATGATGATATTAATGAATTGCATTTTTTGATCGATCAGCAGGATTTAAGGATCAAGGATTTAGAGGCTAAAATAGAAGAACTAGAAGGAGAAAGGGAAAACCAAACAGAGGAAGCCGGTCAGCAAGGAGACCAACTTGATCAAATTATAGATTCAGATGAAGAAGAATAAAAAAAAGACGGATATTCTTATAATTTCGGACTTGCATCTGGGCAGTCAAGTAAGTCGTTCCAAAGAGGCGGTAAATTTGTTGAAGGCTTATAATTTCAAAAAGTTGATTTTGCTGGGGGATATTTTTGACAGTTTGGATTTTAGAGATTTGAAACAAAAACATTGGGATTTTATTTCTTATATAAGCAAACGTTCCCAAAAAAACAAGGTTATTTGGGTTGAAGGCAATCATGATAAAAATCTAAGCAAGATAATGGGGTTGCTGGTGGGGGTTAAGGTTTATAAGAGGTATAAATGGAAATATAAGGGAAAGATTTATCTGGCAATGCATGGGCATCAATTTGATCGATTTTTAGTCAATAATTTTCTAATCAGTCAATTGGCCTCGTTGGTTTATCTTTGGATTCAAAAGATAGAAGGCAAAGAACAAAGAATTTCCCGTTTCATTAAAAAACACAGTAAGCAGTGGCTGAGGTTGTCTGAAAAGGTCGCTAATTCGGCTGTTTTATATGCAAGATTTTACAGAGCGAGTTGTATTTTTTGCGCGCATACGCATAAGGCCATGCATGTTTATAAACACAAGGTTGATTATTATAACAGCGGCTGCTGGACTGATATTCCGAGTAAATATATTACTGTCAGGAAAGATAAAATAAAAATCAACGATTATTTTTGATGCTCGATTGCGATTATTGAAAGCATGACTTTGTTTGTTTTTAAGCGTTCGCGTCTGGCTGAGAAAAATTTCTGGGAATTACAATAAGTGCACTCATCCAGATTATGGATGTTCTTTTGGGGAATGCCGGTTTTAAAAAGCTGCTGTTTGATGATTTTTTTTAGATCGACAAAGATTTTTTGTTTTTTAAGATGAAGGGCTTTGGGATAATGTTTGAATTTTTTTAAAACGTCTTTTTGGATTTTGAAATGGCAGGAGCCGATTCCGGGCCCCATTATAATTTTCAGATTCTTTTTAAGCTCGAATTCGCTAAATGCTTTTAAAGTATTGGGAATTATATTTTCTGTAATTCCCCGCCAGCCCGCATGGGCTATGGCGACACATTGAGGGGAGTAAAAAAATACCGGGATACAATCCGCGGTGGTTATCGAGAGATAAAGATTCGGTTTGTCGGTTATTAGAGCATCGGTGTTTTCGATGATTTTTTTTTGGTGGTTTTTAATTAGAGCGCATTTATTTGAGTTTTTAAGTTTGGCGCTTATTAGTTTTTCGATGGAGATTGAGTTTTTTTCTAGAAATTTTATTCGATTTAATTTGTTTTGCGGGTTATTGTCGAGTCTCATAGAGCCGTGTTTTTTTTCAGAGATGAGGATCTTGATTTGTTTTTGGTTGTTGAGTTTGATTTTTTTTAGCATATTATTTTTTAGCCGCCAGACAAGCCGTTTGAAAACACATTGTCAAATTATAGCCTCCGCTTGGTCCGTCTAAATCGAGGATTTCGCCGGCAAAGAACAAATTTTTGATTTTTTTTGAGCGCAGGGTTTTGGGATCCACTTCCTTTAGACTTATGCCTCCCCGAGTTACGATCGCCTGGTCGAAGCCAAGCAGAGAGTCGAATTCGAGCTTGAAATTTTTTAACAGGTTGGTCAAATTTTTTCTTTGGGCTTTGGGAATGCTATGGGCTTTAAGATTGGGGTTTATTTCACTTAGTTTGATAACGGTTGGGATGATTTTTTGAGGCAGTAAATCCGAGAGGGTGTTTCTGTAGTGTTTGTTATTGTATTTTTGAAAATCCTTTTGGATCCGTTTATCAAGAGTCTGGAAATCAAGCGCCGGTTTTAAATCCAGGTAAAGCGAAATATTTTCTTTTTCTAGATCGATAAGATCCCGACTGGCGTTTAACACAATAGGTCCGCTTATTCCAAAATGGGTAAAGATCATTTCGCCGAAATAAGAGAATTTTTTTTTATTATTAAGAAAAACATTTAGGGTAACGTTTTTAAGACTTAAGCCTTTCAGATGTTTGATCCAGGGGTTTTTGATTTTGATTGGGACCAAAACCGGTCTTGGTTTAATTATCTTGTGGCTTGTTTCTTTCAATAATTCAAACATTTCCCCGTTGGAACCGGTTTGAGGATAGGATTTTCCTCCGGTGGCGAGAACGAATTTTTGAGCTTCTATTTTGTGATGTTTGGTTTTTACGGCTTCTATTTTGTGATGGTTGATTTGGATTTTTTTGACTTTGGATTGATAATAAATATCTATCTTTTTTTTGGTTAATTCTTTTTTTAGAGTATCTAATACGAATTTGGCGCTTTCTTTTTGGGGGAAATATCTGCCTCCGCGTTCGAGTTTGGTCTTTATGTTTATTTTATCGAAGAATTCCAGGATTTTTTTTACAGGAAAAGTTTGATTGGCTTGGAATAGGAATTTTCCGTTTTTACCGAATTTTTCAATGGAGAAATTTTTTTGGGTTAAATTGCACCGGCCTTTGCCGGTTAATAAGAGTTTTTTACCCAAACTTTTGTTTTTTTCAATCAGGCAGACGCGGTTTGTCTGATTTTTTGAAAGAATGGCGGCAATGATACCGGCAGGTCCGCCGCCAACGACACAAACGTCATAGTTTTGATTTTTTGAATCCATATATTAAAATCTATTTATTCAAGGATAATTAATTATACTGGATTATTTATTAGAGTAAATAGGATAAATGAAACTTAAAACAGCCGAAGCCAAAAAAATAAAAGTAGACGATTGTACTCAATATTTGAACACAAGTATTTCCAAGTTTGAATTTTATCGTTTAGTGAATGTGATTATAGAGTCCTTTTTACATAAGCTTTTAAGTTTTGGTTTTAAGCGGCAGGAGTTTTTTTTGTTTCGAATCAAGAATAATATTCTTCAAAAAATTGTTTTTGAAACTGATTATTTTAGAGGAGCAATAAGAATTATTTTTTGCGTGCAGCCGATTTTCGGTTTAAAAAAGGATATTGGCTATAATGATAGAGTGGCCGAGTTTAAGGATTTTGATCCTAACGGCTATAGATGGTATTTAATTGATGAGGAAACACTCGAATCCTTATTGCTTCATTTTGAAGATATAATGCTAAAAAAGGCAATGCCTTATTTTGAAACTTTAAGCTCGCCGACAAAAATTATTAATAATCGGGCCAAATTTGAGAAAAACAACGATCGTTTTAACGATTTGATTTTATTTAGCGCTTTATTCAAGGGAAATAAAGCATTGGCGCGCTATTATCTGGAGAATAAACTTTTGGAGCTTAAAAAAGACCAGGAGGTGCAATGGAGTCAAAAGCAGTTTTTTTATTACAAAACCATTCAGAAATATCTTAAGAAGGATGATATGGCTCAAATAAAAAAGATGCTCAAAAAAAACAAAGATGGTTTCTTAAACTATAATAATTTAGGCGATAAGGTTATAAGGAGCAGTGCTTTTAAAATGGTTTTTTTGTTTGTTGTTTGTTTGGCGCTTGTCGCCATGATGTTGTATCCTTTTTTAAGACTTTTCTTCACTGGTGATGTTTAGGATAAAGACCATAATAAGGGATCCCAAAAAAATTCCTAAATAGTTTAAAATAACTATATAAGCGATCGGCAGATATTGGTCATTGGTTAAAGAAAAGGTGAAGCCTAAAACCGTCAAAGGCGGGAGAAGAGCGATGGAGATAGCAATTCCGGCTAAAGCGTCCAGAATTCCGGGCCAAAAAAAGCAAAAACAGGCGGCGATACCGGAAAACAAAGCTATTAGAAAATAGGCGCTGTAAATAAGCTGCTGATTGTTTAGATAGTTTTCCCTTACTGTCTGTTGATTTATTGGGAAAATTTTTGAAATTAAAAAAGCGATAAAAATAACTAAAAAAAAGCTGACTAGCTGGAAAAATAATTGTTTTAAGCTGATTCTTAAATCAAATTTTATAATAGAGGTTGCTAGATTGATAATGGGATACAAGAGCGGCGAAATAATCATAGAGCCGATAACAACAGCCAGGTTGTTCATATAGATTCCCAAAGCGCAGATTACCGTGGCACAGATGGTCAGGACTAGGAAGTCGAGATCGAATTGAGATTTTTCCTTTATTTCCAAATAGGATTGATCAATTTCTTTGGCGGTTAATTTGGTTTTCATATTGATTGGTGATTTTAATTTAAATATTTTAGACCTTTTTTAATTTTTTGGTCTATTTTTCGTTTTTGTTTTTCATTTAAAAGAAAGGCGCTGCCGGTGGTAAAGGTTTTGGCCTTTAGCCCGCAGAATTTTAAAATATCTTTTTTGATTATTTTTTGGGCTCGATTTTTATTGAAGAGGAATTGAATGATTTTGGGCGAGCCGCAGGAGCAGAAAATGGCGGCTTTTCCTTGAAGCAAGGGCTTTGGAAAGTGGTTTTTATAGCGAAAAGCAAAATTTTTTATAAAAACCCGGTCAAAAAATCCTTTTAAAATGGCCGGCATATTGTTCCACCAGACAGGAAAAATGAAAATTAATTTCGGATCTTTTTGGATTAAATCTTGCAACATTTTGTTTTCTTTGCTGATGAAACTGCCTCCGGAAGTATAATGTTCCGCATCTTTTAAAACCGGATCGTAGTTTTTTTCGTATAAGTCCAGCACGCGATAGTTTTTTTTTGTTCTATTTAATTCTTTTTTTAGGCTTTTTAAAGTGTAACCGCAAAAGCCTTTTTTGTTGGGATGGGCATAAACGATCAGCATAATTA
>WJJX01000113.1 GCA_014729445.1 Candidatus Moraniibacteriota bacterium
AAAAAGAAAAAGAAAAGACCGATAAAACTAAAGAAAAAATCGATCTTGATAGCGAAGATAACAAAAAAGGCAAACTGAAATTTGACGAATTGGATAAAAAACTAGATGATATATTAAAAGACGATCTATTATAATTTTTAATAAGTAAGCCGTTAATTAAAAACAATGAACGTAAACAAAGTAATTTTAGTCGGAAGGCTTACAAAGGACCCTGAAGCCAAAACAACACCTTCAGGAAAATCAGTTACCAGTATGTCGGTAGCCACCAGTACCAACTGGAAGGATGAAAGTGGCAACAAACAGGAAAAAACGGAATTCCATGATGTTGTCCTTTGGGGCAAAGTTGCCGAAATTGCCGGCCAATATTTGGTAAAAGGACAAGAAGTTTACATCGAAGGTAAACTCGAAACCAGAAATTGGGAAGGTAAAGACGGAGTTAAACGTTATCGAACCGAAGTGGTCGTTAGCGGAATGGACGGACGCATGCAAATGGGAAGTAAACCGGGAGCGTATTCGGGTGCAAACCAAAACAATCGAAAAGAAACACCGGCCAAAAGCAATTCCCAAGCCGACCAAAAATCAAACCCAGATCCCAATGAAGAAGAAATTAAAATAGAGGATATTCCGTTTTAAAAAATCATTAAATTATTATTTTTATGAACAAGGAAAAAACTTGTTATTTATGTACAAATAAGATTGATAAAATTGATTATAAAGATACTAACACCCTTCAAAAATTTATCACACCGCAAGGGAAAATAAGGCCTCCGAGAAAAACCGGAACCTGCAGCAAACATCAAAGAATGATTGCAAGAACCGTAAAAAGAGCCAGAGTAATTGCTCTTTTACCGGTTGTTAGAAATTAAATCTTATTTAATTAAATCTTATTTAATTAAATCTAAAATCATGCCAAATTAACCGCATTCATTTAAGAATGCGGTTAAAGGCGTTAAAAAATTAATTTTTAATCTATGCTTGAAATAAGTAAGGTAAAAGTAGGCAATAAAATCGAGTATAAAAAGGATATTTACGAAGTGATTAAAACCGTTTTTTCAAAAATGGGCAGACAAAGTGCTGTTTTAAGAGCCAAAATGAAAAATCTAAAAACCGGCAATGTAAATGAATTTACTTTCAGAGACGCCGATAAATTAAAAGAAGCCGAACTGACAAAAGAAAATGCTCAATTTCTCTACAGAGAAAACGATAACTATCATTTTATGGATCTAAACTCATATGAACAATTTACTCTTGAAAAAGAGGTTTTAGGTGAAACTACAAATTTTCTAATCGAAGAAATACAAGTAAAAATTCTTTATCATAATAAAACACCAATAAATATTGAACTTCCAATCAAGATGGAATTTAAAGTCACCGAAGCGCCACCGGCAACCAAAGGCAACACAGTTGACGGCGGAACCAAAAAAATTAAAATCGAGACCGGTTACGAATTGGACGTTCCATTATTCATTAAAGAAGGCGACAAAATTAAAATAAACACCCAAGATGGCGCCTATGTGGAAAGAGTATAATCAAATTTTATTATAAATAATTTAAAATTTAATCCAAAACACTTAAACACTATCGCTTAACAAGATAATAATTATCTCCTTTTTTCTTAAAATACTTTGAATCTTGCAAATTCAACAAAATAGTTGAAGATTTAACCTGTCTTTGAGCCAAAGTTTCATTTAATAAAGTTTTCTTATCCGCTTTGTTATTTTTTTTATTTTTTAAAATATTAATCAATACTTCTTTAACGGTGCCGGGATAGAAATTCCATTCCTTTAAAGCATAAATACCGCGACCTGTCAAAATAAATCTTTCGTCTTTTATTAACTCGTTATGAACCGTCGGAGTGCAGATTTTTTTATTATCCAAATGCAATGCGCTTATTTCTTCGGCGATTTCTTTATAATGCATCGGTCGTTGATGTTTTTTTAATACCAAATAAATTTTATCTTTAACTTTTTTTGGCTGAATTTCAGACCAATCACTCAATCCCCATCTGCCAAAAATATTTTGCTGAACTTTCTTAGGCACATCTACATAAGAATATAATACCGCGTCGGGAATCTTTGTTAATTGCTCATTTGAATTAATAATATTTAACAACTGCTTTTTTGAAATAGGTTTTTGAACTTTTTTTAATTCCTTATTTAACCAATTGTTTAAACTTTTTATTGACTCTAAATTGGCGTTTTTAAAATACCAAGCCTTTTCAAATTGTTGAGGTTTGTTTAAATAATAAAAATCAGAACCCATTTTTAAAACCAAAACCAAAGCTTTCTTATCCAAATCCTTAATTCTTTGTTTTCTATTAAATTCCTTAAAAATTCTGATTTCGCTTATTATTCCTTGATATTTTTCTAATAACTTATTGATTTTGTCAATCAAATCAATAACTCCGTTATTAAATTTATCTTTCTCGATCTTTTTTAACGCCTCTTTTTCAATCTGACGAACTCTTTCTCTGGTAATTCCAAATTGTCGTCCAATATTTTCTAAGGTTTTTGGCTCACTATCGTTTAAACCGAATCTTTGAATTAAAACGGTCTGCATTCTTTCATTTTTAAGATCTTTAACGGCCTGTAGAATAACTTGAGCGGGAGTTTTTTCAATTAAAGCATTATTGGATTGTTTCAATTTAACTGCTTTCATTATTTTCACATATAATTAACATAAATAATAATAAATCATAACAAAACATTTGTCAAGCATTTTTTGCTATTATATGCTTAATTAAAAGACATTTTATTAATGTTCAAAAAATTGTTTATTTTCTATCAAATTTAACATTCTTTGAGTGGCAAAAATTGCGGCTGTTGTTTGATCGCAATCAATCCCTCGAGTTGAAAATTTTTTATTTTTAAATTCCCAAGTAATAATCGCTTCGACAATCGCATCCGTCTTTCCGCCAGAAGGAATGGAAACCGCGTAATCTATCAATTTGGGAATTTCTTTATTAATCTTTTTATAAATGCTCTTCAAAGCCTTCATAAAAGCGTCAAACTGACCGTCGCCAATCGAAGTCGCTTCATAAAATTCATCATTTATTTTAATTTTT
>WJJX01000114.1 GCA_014729445.1 Candidatus Moraniibacteriota bacterium
GTTGTTACAAAAGAAAATGTTGCTATGATCAATAGTTCATGGGCAAAAAGATTGTCTTTTGGGAAACAAAGAACATTTTACTTTTTAAGGCTAGAAAAGTTTTTTTGTTCCTAAAAATTTCTTCTACTCATTGCTCAACCAAAGATCTTCCATCATCGACATCTTCCAGTCTAAAAACGGCTTCCTCTTTTGCTTATCCTTACTGCATATCCTTAAACATTTCCAGCTTATCCATCATTTGACATTGATCCACAAACTGAACATCTTTTGGAACGTTAACATCAACCGATGATATTTTTTTACAGTTTACCTCCATACCCATTTCCTCAAACATAGCTTCGGGATCCTGCATGCCGTTCATTTGTTCTATTTGTTTTTTATCTTCTTTTGGCAAATTTTCCGTCATTTTGTCAACACAGGAATAATCGATTTTTGTTCCCTTATTTTTATCCGATTGCCAAGTATAGAGAGTTTTACCATCGGAAACGGAAAAACTTTTTACGCCTTGGTACTCCGATTGGGTTTTGAACTTTTTACCGTCCAATTGCATTATTGATTCGACTTTTTGGCCGTCTACGTCCATTTTATAAGAACATTCCATTTTGGTGCCTTTTTGAAAGGCGGCGGAAAGATCCTTTATCGCTCCATCCTGCTCGGTTTGCTCCTTTTTTGTTGTTTCTTTTTCAGTCATTGATTCTTTCGTCGCATCGTTGTTTTTATCCGATGATTCTTCTTTGTTTTTAGTACAAGCGGTGAGAGTTAGGGTCAACATCCCCATTAGCAATAGTCTGGCAGCTTTTTTCATTTTTTTACTTAATTATTAACTTTTTTAAATATAGCCTATGTTTTCTGTTTTTCAAAATTATAAAATTTATCGATCAAATAAATGTTAAGTTTAAACCCTCTCTCAATCAATCCCTGTCCCTAAAAAAACCGTAAATTAGCAGCAGTAAAAGCAAGATAACGAAAATCAACAATCCGGAAAGTAGATGGGGTATCTCCTCGGTTAGGGGTTTTTCAGGCTCAATATAATCATCGTTATCCATCTCTTTAGACAACTTGGCAACCTTGGCGCCCTCGCTGTCCAAATATTTCAAATATTTTTCAAAATCATAAATCGGTGACTCGGCCTCACTATTTCCATAATAAACCCAAAAAGGTCCTTGCTCTTTTCTAAAAACAACCTCATAAATGTTCCTAACAGCCAAAACCTTTGAAATCCCCAGCGGCTGATCGTCATAGTTGTTAATCTCAACCTTCAAATAACGCTTGCTTGAGGGTGAAAATTCAAGCTCCAAGTCTTCCGCCTTAAACTCAGAAGTGTTATAGCTAAATATATACCCATTGGAGCTTAATAATTTCCAATCCTGCTTATTGTCGCTGGAATAAACATTGACCTCTCTATTAAAATTATCGGTTTCTGCGGAAAAAATCAGGGAAAAAATCTCTAAACCATCCTGGCCCAAATCAATCAATATCTCACTACGCCCGAAATCCCTATTTTCACTTTGAGAAAACTCCACCTCAAAAGCTTCACTTTTATTTTCTTGCTCCACTAAATTTTTGGCAGTTACTTTTCCAATATTCAAAGATTCTCCCAAAGGATCGTCAATCTCAAGCTTGAAATATTGAAAAACGCTTGACGGAAAAAAAACTTGAGTATCCCTAGACTTAAATTTCCCCCTCAAATCCGTATAATCATAAACATACTCATCCTCTTTGATTAATTTCCAATTTTGCATATCATTTGCTCCATAAATCCTCACATTCCTTTGAAAATTGCTCGAATCAATCTCAATATCAAAATTATTAACCACCACTCCCTGTTTGGAAAAATCAAGAATCACCGAATTATGTTTATAGGGAACATAGACTTTGTTTAAAACTTCAGGTTCATATTTTTCGCTAATTAATCCACTTTTGGGAGTCAAAACTTCAAAAGGCGCTTCTTCTTCATTCTGAACAACTCGAATATCGGAAAAATCAACATTAGCCTTAGCGCAAATCTGCCTATCCAGCTCGAACTTAACCAAACCTTTGTAACCGGCGTCAATCAAAATTTCTTTTTTATATTTCCAATCTCCAATCTCAAAAGCGGCCAAACACACAAAAACCGGCAAAAATAATAAAAACAACAAACACATCAACTTCTCTAACATAACAAAAATTTACAAAATTAGACTTAAGAAAATAATTAAATCATTTCCTTTATTCTCGACTTATACTTGTTATAAACAAAAGACACTACGATTAAAATAACTCCCAAACTTATTGAAACAACAATCCGGTAGCTGGTTCCCAGATTCCACAAATCCCAAAAAAACAACTTTATAATCGAAAAAACCAACAACAAAATCCCGCCCAATCTCAATCCTTTATAACGCTTTAAAAATCCAACCACCAGTAAACCTATCGCGTAAAGCAACCAGAACAAAGACAAAATTATTCTGCCTTCGTTTATTTTTGATTCAATCAAACTATAGGCGGCGTTCGAATCCAGTAATTCATAAATTAATCCGGAATAATGGGCTAAGATCTCCACACTCACGGCGAACAAGGTTAGGAAGTTGGCAAGCACGGAAAAAACCAGATACATAACCTTAAAATTAAAGCCTGCTTCACTTTCCAACGCCTGTTTATCTTTAAATTTAAACAAAAACACCAAAGTGTAAGCAATAATAATACCGATCAATGAAGTAATAAAAGCCTGATTCAAAAAAATAACCTCTGCCTCCGGTCTAAACTTAAAAGTCATAAAAGGCAAAACAAATAAAGCCAAAAAATAAACTACAACACTTAGAGGGTATAGATTTTTAATCCTGGTCTTAATCCCCAAAAGCATCAACGCCAAAGCTTCCAAGAACCAGCCCGTTATTATAAAATATCTCTCAAATTGCAACATAATTGACAAAGTGGCAAGACCAACGCAAATCACAACCAAGAAAGAATGCAATCTTTTATCTTGCCAAGTCGATCGGCTCGTTATCACGGCTCCAATAAGATAGTAAAAAGCCAGCAAAATAGTGAAAAAAGCCATATAATCGTTAAATTCAAGATCGTCTAGCAAAGCAAGGCCCGCACTGACATAAAAAACCGCCACCAACAAACTCATTACAGGCTCAACCAAACCAGCCGATACTTCCGCTCCCCCAGTCCAATCTTTTGAGCATAAACAAGCTGACTTTTACCTTTAAACATCTTACCTCTTTTTTTAACAACATTGAAACAAGCCTGGTCTATGGAGACCGGGTCGGTTGAGATAAAAATCCCGATGTCGTCCATTAAGGGTTTCATGGACCTAGCCTCACAATCACAACCTTTAGTTATATTCATCACAAAATTAAGATAAATATTTTTTTTATCTTTCGAAGCCGCATAAGCGTATTCGACCAAACATTCCTTGAAGTTATGACCCAGGCCAAAAGCTTTGGCAACGCCTTTAACCGACATAATAGAAATCGCATTATGGGGACAGACAGCAGTGCAGGCGCCGCAGCCAACGCATTTATTTTGATCAATAAACGATTCTTTTTCGTTAATAGTAATCGCATTTTCATTGCAACGAGTCTCGCAGAGATGACATTTTACACATTTTTTTTGATTTATTTGGGGTTTTTCACCCATATGCATCGCCAGCTTACCGCCTCTGGAAGCACACCCCATAGAAAGCTGCTTAATCGCCCCTCCAAAACCGGCCATCTTATGACCCTTAAAATGAGAAAGCACAATCATTTGTTGATAATCTCCAAAAGCCCGTCCAATTTTACAGGTTTTAAAATGTTTTTTATTCACCTCAACCTCCTCAAAATCCTCACCATACTCGCCATCGGCGATTATAATCGGAAGCTGGGTAAAACCATGTTCTTTGGCTAATTTTAAATGCAGTTTTTTCTTATGTCTTTGGCCGGCGTATAAAACATTGGTTTCAATAAAACAGGTTTTAATCTTTCTGGCCCGTAAAAAATCAATTATACCTTGATAATTTTCAGATTTAATAAAAGTGACGTTGCCTTTCTCGCCAAAATGAACCTTAAGCGGAATTTCTGACAAAAGCTTGATATTTTCCTCTTCAATGATCCTGCTAAGCAGTCTTCGGGTGATCTTTTGGATCTGTTTGGCAGTTGTTTGATTGTTAATTTTAGTGTAGTAAACATTGGCCATAATTTTTATTTAATTACTATTGTCTCAATAATCCGCGCCTCGCCTTTTTTAATCTCAATTGCCGTTAATTTAATCGACGGCCCGTCAATTTCAATATAAGAATATTTTATAACGTTTTTCTCGGGATCATCGACATAACGTTCACGGTTGCCGGTATTTCCGACTAAAACATAATCGATTCCATCGACAATTTGATGATCCAGATTATGCTCATGGCCTGACAAAACCAAATCCACTCCGTATTGCTTAAAAAGCTCAACCAACCTTGTCCTCTCCGGCTCGCTGCAACTCATATCATGACAATCTTTGGCTGATTCTTTATAAAAAGTGACCGGGGGTACATGAGAAATGACAACTTTATTTTCCCTGTTCGTATTTTTCAAATCCTCCTCCAACCATTGAAGCTGAGCCTCGTTCACCGAATAACGCTTCGGATAAAAAGTGGATAAAATAACAAAATGCGTATTTTGGTGATCAAAAGAATGATATAAAACCAAATCCTCGCCGCTCCCGCTGCCTCCAAAAAATATTTCATGCCACAATTGAACGCATCTAAAACCGCATTCGACATCATGTTTGTCCACCGCCACATAATACAGATCGTAATAATTGTCCAAAACAGTTTTTAAATTTTTAATTTTTTCGCGCTCATTACCGGTCGCCGTTATCATATCTCCGGTAAAAACAGCGAAATCGGGATTAAGGGTTTTCGAATTTTTAAGAAGCTCAATCAATTCTTCATTATAACGAGTCTTAGTGTTATAACTTTCGCTATCCCCTATCGCCACAAAACTAAAAGGCTTATAGACAGTCTTTTCCCCGCCCAAAATCTTCTCCCCGTTTGGAATCGGCTCAGTCTGATCATATTGTTTAAATTCAGGGGATTTCAAATCTTCATCGGTATAATAAGGACCATCGGAAAAATCCTGGTGAATTTGTTTTACATTTTCATAATTCTCCGGCTCTTTTGATGCTTGATCATTCGAATAATGATCAAGTACAAACCATAAAATGTAAGCCATCACCACAAAGATCAACAAAAC
This sequence comes from Candidatus Moraniibacteriota bacterium, assembly GCA_014729445.1. Taxonomy (GTDB): domain Bacteria; phylum Patescibacteriota; class Minisyncoccia; order CAIUEV01; family JAHKAQ01; genus WJJX01. Next base: position 5,205 of record WJJX01000114.1, read on the forward strand.
AATAATCATTCTACCAAAACGAATCTCCCAATCGATTAATTGATTGATTTTCTTTCTAAAACTCTGTTTCTCTACCAAATCTTTCAAATTTTCAGTTTGCTCGAATTTCTCTTCCATTTGCCTGATTAATTGCGTTTGTTTTCCATCTATTATAACATTAAAAAATCATTTAACAATTTTACAAAATTGGAATTTTATGCTTTATTAAAAAGTTTTTGAATTCATAATCTTAAATTCAATGTCTCGAAAAAAGAAAATCGCCCCAGCCGTCAAAAATAACTACGCCCTGTTTATAACTCTGTTTATTACATTTTTATTTGCAATTAAATTTTCAAATTATCTTGGCTCTGATTTTAATTTCAAAACATCAAACAAAATTCAGCCAATCAAACTCGCTTTTGAAAAACCCATCTTCTATAGCATCAATTTCCCCGTGTTCTATCTCGATCAAAATTACGACAAACAAATTGAACTGGAAAAAGAATTACGATTAAAGACTAAAGAAAAAACCTCAAAATACAATCAAAAAAAGCGACAGGAATGGACCTTTTACAATAATAAATGGTTCGGTTTCAGTTTAAGATATCCCAATCATTGGTTAAAACCCCAAAAAAAAGCTCCAACTCAAGGACAATCATTCGAAGCTTTATACCAGTTTAGAAAACCAATCAACGACAATAACAGCCGGCTAATCGGATACGACATCCTAATTTATAGACAGAACTCCAAAATCAGCGATTTAATGGACACGCAAGAAATTCAAAAGAAGAACTTTGAATCCAAAATCAAAATCTGCGAGGACTTCCTGTCCCTGAATGATTCCTGGTCTACAACCTACCCCCGCTTCCTAATCGAGGTCGAACAAGAGGATCCCTGCTATGAAAAAACTCATTTCGTAAGCTACCAAAAAAACAAACATATTTATAACATTATACCCGTAACTGCAGATAACGAGGTATTAACAAAAGAAACAGAAATCAACGAATACGCTCTATTAACTTCAAACATCAATTTAACTCAAATCATAAGGCCGAAACCCAAACCAAAGGCTCCTATTCCGCATGGAGCCAAAAAAGTAAACGGAAAATATGTCTGCGCCAAAAAAAACGACAAACCGAGTGTCAGCAGCCAGAATAAAAAGGGTCACATGGATATGCAATGCTGCCTTGATCCGGACGAAACTCCAAACCCCTGGTGTACCTATTAAAAATTCAGAAATTCCGGCTTGCTTAAAAACTAAAAAAAATATATAAATAACAGTCAACAAAATCAAACCTAAATTGCTAATTTAATCTAAACAATGTATCAAAATGAAAACCTGGGGGAAACCCAAAAAAAAAGAATGAACTTTTTAAAAAAGCACAAAAACGCAAACGCCCTGATTATAATAACCGAGAACGGTTATTTGTTTATCTGTCCTAAAATCAAGAAAGTAAAATTCGAATTCAAACCTCAAAAAGACTACCGTCTCGATTGGGACGAATTCATGGTTTGGCTTCGAATTGAAACCACCCCGGTCTCCCAAATTCTAAACACTCATCTCGAAAAAAAAAGCCTGTTTTTTAAAACAGTCTAATCCAAAAATTTCGACATAAAATAAAAAAAATGCTTTAATTAACGAGTCTTAATTTATATTGAATTTTTTAATAAAAACCGGATATTACCCGCTCCGCGCGAAGCTAAGCTAGAAAAATTCGTTACAAAGGTTAAGACTAAAAAAGGCTTTCAATAAATAACTCAATATGAGCTATCTGTGATTTTAGATTTACTTCAATATTTAAAAAAAGATTCAACATGGAAAAATTACAAAATAAGCCAAAACTAAAGATCCCCTTGGTTACCGACTTAATCTATTATTGCATCTCCCCCAAATACCTTAAAAAACCGAAAAAAATAAAAATTTCAAAAAAAATCTGGCACATGTTCAGACTTTGGGGCATTGCCATCACCGCCGCCATTATTACAGGATCGATCATCACTTTCATTCTCCAAAAAATTCAATACGACAGCGGAAATCACTCCATCACCGATCTGATTATCAGACAAAGCCCCCTGCTAATCTTCCTTTTAGCCGTAGTCTGGGCTCCGATCACCGAAGAAATAACCTTTCGGCTGTTCCTCAAATACTCACCTTATCGTCTCGGCTTTTCCTTGACCTTTCTTATTTTAATGCTGTTACAACTCATGGAAAACATCTGGAATCCTTTTGAATTTTTATTCAGCCAATTTTCTCCCTTTTTAATCCTTATTTTATCACTTTTATCTATAATAATCGGCGGATTAATTTTAGGCGCCCTCTTCAAAAAATACTTAAACCATCAAAAAATAAAACTTTTTTTAAAGCGAAATTTTAAAACCCTTTTCTTTTGCCAGGCCGTCGCTTTCGCTATCCTCCATATTTTAAACTATACTAACCTAAAAGCCATTATCTACTTCACCCCCTTCCTCGTTCTACCTCAACTAATACTGGGATTTATTCTGGGTTTTACCAGAATGCAATACGGTCTCATTTGGTCCATTATTTTACACGCAATCTATAACGGAATCCTCACCCTTCCTCCCATAATCCTCTCTTTTCTTTCAAGAGAGACCTTTCAAAATCTATTCTCCAACCAAGACGCTTCAATTCCCTCAATGCCCTGGGAGGACGCTTTTATAATTTTATTTATTCTGCTTCCGGTCATAATTTTTTTAATTCTTTTCTACCTAATCATAAACAGCTTTAATCTATACGAATTGGTCTCTCAGACCAAAAAGAACCAACAATTGGAAGCCTGTCAAAATTTACCAAAATAAATCCAAAATCAAAAATCTATCTCTTAAGCTTAAATCTCTTTTAAAGGAGAATTTAAACTTTCCATTGCCTTTTTTTCCGATTAAATAATTTTTCAAGAGAGGCTTATGCTTTATTCCAATCTCAAAAAAGGCGACCAATTTTAAATTACTGTTCCTATTCTTAATTTCAAGAATCTGATCAATCGCTTTAATTATCAAGGCTAAACCCTGATTCGAAGCGACCAAAGCTTCTTTTGGCTCACATAAAACTTCCTTATCCAAATTTTTATACTCAACCCGGCTTACATAAGGCAGATTAATAACCAGATAAAGATTGCCATAATCCTTAAAATCAAAATCAATCAAATCATTTAACAGACTGCTTTTTATCAAAATCAAATTGCTTTCGCCCAACTTCGAAGTTCCCAAAACATAATCCAACTTGAATTTCTCCAAATTTGCCTGCGCCACTGTCAAAGCCTTTTGCGATTTTTCAATCCCCAAAAAATCATTCCCCTTAAAACTTAATTCCTTAATCAGGCTAATCAACACACATCCGCTTCCCAACCCCACATCTACAAACAAATTTTTTCCCGCCGCATCTTTTTTTAGAGCTTTCCGAAAATCAAAAACCAATTCCAATAAGGTTTCGGTTTCCGGCCGAGGAATTAAAACATGGGAGTTTACGTAAAAACAATACTTGTAAAATTCTTTTCTACCTGTCAAATAAGCTATGGGAATTCCTTTTCTTCTCAATCCCACCAATTGGTCAATCTTTTCCATATCCGATTTGGTCAATTCAAAATCCCAATTCAAAAAAAGCCATTTTCGGTCTCTCTTCAGCACATAACTAACTAAAAGCTCAGCATCCAGCTTGTAAGAGCTGGAACAATCCTTCAACCGCTTATAATAATTAACTAAAGCTCTTTTAACAGTCATCATCCGCTTAAATACTAGCTCTTCTCTTATTAAGCTCGACCTCTTTTAGATCTTTAAAGATCTCCTCAAAATCACCATCCATAACCGCTAAAATCCCATGCCAGCTTTTTTTAATCCTATGATCGGTAATCCGATCTTGCGCAAAATTATAAGTCCTTATTTTTTCACTTCGATCTCCAGAGCCGATCTGCGAACTCCTTAAATTAGCCATTTTTTCTTGTTCCGCCTCTCTTTTAAGCTGTAAAAGCTTCGATCTTAAAACCGAAAAAGCCTTGGCCTTATTTTTATGCTGACTTTTTTCATCCTGACAGGTCACAACCAGTCCGGAAGGAACATGCGTCAAGCGGACCGCCGAATCGGTCGTATTAACACTTTGTCCGCCAGGTCCGGAGGAACGAAAGGTATCCATCTTCACCTCTTCAGGTTTGATTTCAATATCGGTCTCCTCCGCTTTGGGCAAAACGGCTACCGTAACAGTGGAAGTATGCACTCTGCCGCTTTTTTCGGTTTCCGGAATTCTCTGCACTCGATGAACTCCCGATTCATGCTTTAACCTTCCATAAGCGCCCCGGCCTTCAACAGTCGCAATAAGCTCCTTTAATCCTCCCACATCGTTAAAATTGGAATTTACCAAATTAAAAACCAAACCCGACCGCTCGGCGTATCTTACATAAGCCCGATAAAGTTCGGCCCCGAAAAGACCGGCCTCATCCCCTCCGGCTCCGGCCCTTATCTCCAAAATACAATCTCTGTTATCAAGCGGGTCTCTTGGAATAGTCAAATATTCAAATTTAGCCTGTAAATCCTCAAGTTTGGAAGCCAAAAGCTCATTCTCCTCTATAGCCATAGCTTTTAACTCTTCATCTTCCTCTTTGGCCGCCAGCTCCTCATTAAGCTTGATTTGCTCCTCTATTTCTAAAATTTGATCAATAACCGACTTGATTTCCTCCAGCTCCTTATTTCTTTGACTCAATTCTTTTATCTTCAAGGGATCGCGAACAATGGAGGGATCGCCTAATTTTTTAGCCGTTTCCTCATACTCGCTTAAAAATCTTTCAAAAATTTCCTGCATACCGTTTAAGTTATCTTGTTTAACCCATAGCCAATTTAACGGCTTCCTTTTCTTCATCCGTTAACGGAGAATCCGACCCCCCCTTGTTTATCTCTTTTAAATAAACTTTGGTGCCGTTTTCGGTGTCTAAAGTGGACAATAAAACCCCCCTGGAATTACTGTTGATAATAGCCAAAGCAAAGGAGTCCTTTCTGCCGCCCTTTTCTCCAAAAGGGTTGTATTTGACAATCCCGATCCTGCTTAGGCCCTTTCTGGCAATTTTATTGATTTGATTACTCGCGTCAAATAAATCCTCTATATCTTCATCTAATTTATCGGATTTTTTTGAAATCTCCTTGATCAAACTTTCCAAATCTTTTACATCGCGTCCGGTTAAAACGGTGTCAAAAAAATCCTGCATTCGTCTGACTCTCTGAAGAAGCCAAATCGAAAAAAACAAACTGCCCGAAGCAATTACAAATAAAAGTATAAATAAAAAATATAAAGTATTCGTCTCCATTTTTCAAATTATTTTTTTTAACGCTAAGTTAAAAGATGGTCCATTCTCTAACTTAATTTTAACATAAATTCCAAATAGCGCTAAGGCTCGACCGATTTATTTGCTAAATAAGTTCAAATTTATAATACTGTTAAATTATAACCAGCCTAAGTAAAAGTAAATTTATGTTAAAAGTCGGAATCGTCGGGCTTCCCAATGTCGGCAAATCAACTCTCTTTAAAGTATTAACAAAAAGTCCGGTAGATATCAACAACTACCCGTTCTGCACAATCCAACCTAATGTCGGAATTGTACCTATTAAAGATAAAAGACTTAATCAATTATCGAAACTATCCAATTCACAAAAAACCATTGAAGCCGTAATCGAATTTGTAGATATCGCCGGCCTGGTCAAAGGAGCCAACCAGGGAGAAGGTTTGGGCAATCAATTTCTGGCCAATATCAGAGAAGTCGACTTAATTTGCCATGTGGTGCGCTTTTTTAACTCCGAAAATATAAAACACGTAGAGGAAACTACGGATCCTCTAAGAGATATAGACATCATAAACACCGAACTTATTTTGGCGGATCTGGAAACCGTGGAAAAAAGAGAACTAAAGCTTAAAAAAACGGCCCGAAGCCAAGACCAAGAAGCCGAAGAGGCCTTAAACGGAATCAAAAAAATAAAAGAAACCTTAAACCAAAATCAACCCGCCGTCAAAGCTAAGCTTAATCAAGAACAAGAAAAGCTTTTAAAAGATCTCGGACTGATTACTAAAAAACCTTTCATTTATTGTTTTAACATTAATGAATCCAACAATCATAAACTGCTATCGCAGAAAAATCACCCAATCCATAAAGAACCCCACTTAATAATAAACACTAAATTAGAAGAAGAATTAATGAATTTAAGTCAGGCAGAAGCCCGGGAATTAAATTTAAAATCCAGCCTGCACATCCTTCCCCAGCAAGCCTACAAAATCCTAGGACTGATCACCTTTTTTACCACCGGCGAGAAAGAATCCAGAGCCTGGACCGTTAAAGAGGGTTCGACTGCTCCTGAAGCCGGGGAGGCTGTCCACAGCGATTTTAAAGAAAAATTCATCAAAGCCGAAGTAATCAATTACGAACAATTTGTTAAAGTGCAATCCTATAAAAAAGCCAAAGAAAAAGGCCTGCTTAGAACGGAAGGCAAAGAATATATTGTAAAAGACGGCGACATTATTATTTTTAAAATCTAAACCTTTTCTTGTAAAACTTCCAAACCGGGCATTTCCTTGCCGCCGATCAAATCAAGCATCGCTCCGCCGCCCGTTGAAACAAAATCGATCCGATCAAAAAATCCAAACGCTTTTAACATTTCGACAGTTTCACCTCCACCGGTCAATTTATAAGCTTCGGCGTTAGCTATCGCTTCCGCGACGATCTTGCTGCCCTTGTCAAAAGGAGGCTCTTCAAATTTACCCATTGGTCCATTCCACAAAATTGTCCTGGCGTTCTTTAAGATTCCGGCGTATTTTAAAGCCGTCTCATCATTTATGTCTCTTTGTTCAATATCAGAAAAACCCAAAGGCAGAACCACTTTTTCCCTCTCCTCAACCGACAAAAAGGAGTTGAAATTTTCAATTTTATTCATCACTTCAACCGCAATTAAACCTCCAACCAAAACTTGATCGTACTTTTGGGCCAATTTTTTAATAATCGGAATCTTGGTTTCGAGCTTGGCTCCTCCAATTACCGCCACCGCCGGCTTTTGAGGCTTTTCAATCGCCTCCTCAATATTTTTAACCTCTTCCAAAACCAAAAAACCGGCGTAGGAAGGAAGATAATTGGTGATGCCCGTAATAGTCGGATGCACTCTGTGACTAACATTAAAACAATCGTTGATAAAAACCTCACCCGTTTTGGCAATCTGCTCGGCCAATTTCAAATTCTCCTCATTACCCTTGGCCCAAAATCTGATGTTTTCCAAAAATAATATTTTTTCTTTTCTCTTTTCCGCCTCTTTGAGCACCAGAGAGATATCTTTATTATAATCAAGAAGCGCCATTTTAATATCAGTAAAACCCCTTGCCCTGAACTTTCTTTCAAATTCCTCAAAAATCGGCTTCAGGGAAAGTTTTGGGTTGTATTCTGATTTTGGTCGACCGAGTTTGGAAATTACGATTACTTTATTAACTCCCTCATCGATCAAATATCTAAAGCTTTCCAATCCCCTATCAATTCTGTAACTGTCGGCCACCTCTAAAGCTTGGTTTAAAGGACAATCAAAACCCACCCTGACGATAACATTTCTGTTGCCTAAATCGGCTTGATCGATTGTTTTTAGCTTCATTTATTTAATTTTAATATTAATCCAAATCCTTTTTCAATTCCTTAAACTCGTTTTCAATCTCTCCTAATCTTTTTTTGCATTGTTTCACCAATTTGACTCCTTTCTTGACATTATTTAAACCCTTTTCCACGTCTATTTCCTCCTGATTTTCAAACCATTTAACCACCTCTTTCAATTTTTTCAAAGAATCTTTTAAGTTGACATCCTCTCTTTTTTTCATTTTAATATCTAATTACTTAGCTAATTAATCCGCGTTTTTTAAAAAAGCTCCTATAACATTAACTCTTATTTATTAACCCGGCTATTTTATGTATAATAAAATAATCCCCAAAAAATTCAAATATTTATATTATGCAAGTTTAATCAAAAAAATCCATGGATAATAACGACGACCTAAAAATAATCATTGGAGAAAACAATAACCTGAGAGCTCAATCCAGACCGGTTGAAAACTTCAAAGATCCTAATCTTAAAACACTGATAAAACAAATGCAAAAAACCCTGGCAAACAAAAACGGCATCGGTCTTGCCGCTCCTCAAGTCGGAAAACCCCTCCAATTATTCATAATCGAAATCGACTATGACAAATACGTAATGATAAATCCCAAAATCAAACATCTGTCCAAGGACAAAATCTCGATGGAGGAAGGTTGTTTATCTTTCCCCAATATCTACAAAAACATAAAAAGAAGCAAAAAAGTCACAATCCACTACTTTGACGAAAACGGAGAACAAAAAAAAATAAAAGCTAAAGGCCTGCTGGCCCGAGCCATTCAACATGAATACGACCACCTCCAGGGTGTTATCTTCCTGGACCGGATTAAACAATAACCATGCACATGCAACCCAGAATTATTTTTATGGGCACTTCAACTTTTGCCATTCCCGCCTTAAAAGAATTAATCAGGAGAAAAAACAAGTATAGAATCATCGCGGTCTATACTCAACCCGACAAAGCCCAAAATAGAGGTTTAAAAATGAATTGCTGTCCGGTAAAAAACTTTTTAAAAAATAAGGGCCTAAAAATAAAAGAACCCGAAAAAATAAATTCAAAAAAAGAGCTGGAAAAATTTCAAAAGCTAAAGCCCGATTTGGTGATTGTCGCCGCTTACGGCAAATTCATTCCTAAAGATTTCCTGTCCATCCCCCAATTCGGTTTTATAAACATCCATCCTTCTCTCTTACCCGAATACAGAGGTCCTTCCCCCATTCAAACCGCCATTTTACACCAAAATTCGAAAACCGGAACAACTATCATAAAACTTAACGAAGAAATGGACGCCGGCGATATCTTAACTCAAAAAGAAGTACCCATCGATCCAAAAGACGATTTTCCCTCGTTAAGCCAAAAACTGGCCGAAAAAAGCGCCAAACTATTAATCGAGACTCTTCCCCGCTACCTGAACGGAAGCTTGAAACCAAAACCCCAAAATAACAATCAAGCCACTTATACCAAAATCATAAACAAAAAAGACGGTTTAATTAACTTTCAAAAAGAAACCGCCGCTCAAATATTAGCTAAATTTAAAGCTTTTAAACCGTGGCCCAATACCTATTTTTATTACAAAAGCAAAAAAAATAACGAGCTAAAAATCGATTTAATCTCGATATCAATCAACGATCTTATCACAAAAGAGAAAGCGGGAATTGTTCAATTGGACAAAAAAATCTCCAAATATCCTTTTATAACAACCAAAAAGGGAATCGTAATAATCAAAAAAATCAAACCAGCCGGCAAATCGATAATGCGCAGTCTCGAATTTATCAATGGCCGGCCCGATTTTATAGAAAGCAGAATCCAATAAATCCTAAAACTTATTTTTTCTTCTTTCTGCCCAGTATAGCCACAATTCCAGCGCCCATGACCGCTCCGAGTCCGGCAGCGATTCCCGCGGCCTTGGCTGGATTGTTTTTCATATATTTCTTGACTTTGTCTTCGGCCTTTTTCAAATCTCTTTTTGCTCTAGCCAAATTATCCTTTGCCTCTTTTCTCAAGGTCTCACTCGTTTCTTTTAAATCCTTTTCCAAAGCCTTTATCGTGCTTTTGGATTTCTTTTTGGTGTTTTTTTTTGTTTGTTTTTTAACCATCTAGAAAAATTAAAATTAATAAATTCACAAATTTTTATTGCTGAACATACCCACCAGTACCACCACAAAACCGATCATAATATAACCAATACTATTCGAAATACCTATCAAATCGTTAATCAAAATCGCCAAACCGATCATCATAAAAATTAAACCCGAAAACATGGTAAGCGAAGTAAAAAGAGTTCGACTAACCGATTGACCCGCTTTTATAAAGATATTCTCCATTTTTTTTTGAACCTCTTCCACAAAATTAGAGGTTAAATCTTTGGCATTTGCCAAAAACCAATCCTTAATTATATTCACCCATCCCCAATCTGCTACCTCCGAGGCCTCTGATTTTTTTGTTTGTTTTTTAGCCATTTTTATTTTTTAAATCTTTTAATTTTTATTTATATAAGAAAAAAATGAATCAAAAAATCCGCGCTCGAATTTAAAAAGAAACTTTAACATTCTCTCTTTGTTTTTCATCCTCAACTTCATAAAAGGCTCTTTGTTTAAAGCCGAAAATTCCGGCAACCAAATTATTGGGAAAAATTTGAACTTTGGTATTGAAATCTCGAACCGTTCCATTATAGTATCTTCTTGATTTTTCAATCTTATTTTCGGTCTCGGCCAATTCGCTCTGAAGACTGCTAAAATTTCTATCAGCCTTAAGATCGGGATAATTTTCAGCAACCGCAAACAATGAAGCTAAAGCGCCGCTCAATTGTTTTTCCGCCTCATAAGACTTTTTCATTACTTCCTCCTGCCCCTTGGCGTTTTTCGCCTCATCATTATATTTAATCGCCAAATTTCTGGCTTTTGTAACCTTCTCAAAAACCGTGCTTTCATGTTTGGCATAAGCCTTAACCGTTTCAACCAAATTGGGAATCAAATCGTATCTTCTTTTTAATTGAACATCAATATCAGACCAAGCCTCTTCAACTTTATTTCTAAGGGTAATCAAACCGTTATAAAGCTTAATCAAAAAACCGCCTAAAACAAAAACGATAACTCCTAATATAATTAAACCCACCAAGGGTGTCATTTCAGCCATTTTTTTGAAATTAACAATTAAAACTTAGACTATTGATTCAAATTTTATTCTAAACAAACTGCATATACTCTTATAATACAACAACTTAAAATTATTGGCAAATTTTTAAATTTTTTATTACAATTAATTTTAAGAATTAACTCATATCAAATTTTTCTACAAAATCTAAAATAGTTTATTCTGAATTTTAAAATTAAAATTGAAAAATATTTTTAAATAAACTATTTTAAAGAATAGATTTAATATTGAGTTAAATTAAAGTTTAAAAATAAAAATCATGGGAGAATTTTTTTCTAAAAACGGAGACTCCTATCATCCAATTGTAATTATTCCAATTATTATGTGGATGATAGCCCAGCTTCTAAAGTTCACGATCTTTTCAGTTAAACATGGCATCAACTGGAAGTACCTTTTCGAATACGGCCACATGCCAAGCAGTCATACCGCCACTATGACGGCTCTTATCTTTAGCACCGGCTATTACGAAGGCATTTACTCGCCAATTTTTGCGGTTGCTTTTACAATGGGCGCCATTGTAATGTCGGACGCTGTTAAGCTTCGAGGCTATATCGGAGAATACGGCAAGGTCCTAAACCAATTAACCAAAAAACAAAAAGAAAACTACCCCCGGCTGAAAGAAAGAGTCGGCCATACTGTGAGAGAAGTTGTTTCAGGAGCCTTACTGGGATTGGTCGGAGCTTTCCTGTTAATCCAACTTTTTAATCTTTTTTTAAACCAATAAATTCATTATAAACGTTTTTTATGTTTTATCTGGAAGAAATAAAGTCGAAGCTAGCTTTCGACAATACTCTGAACAAACAAAACCGCTTCACCTGCGGCCAATTTCTGCAATCTTTCGCCTGGTCCAAATTCAATAAAAAACTCGATCAAAAAACAATCAAAATAATCGTTCGAAAAAAAGCAAACGGCAAAGAAAAAAATGTCGCCAAAGCGCTTGTCATTACAAAAAAGGTTAAAAAAATTCTTCGCTTTGGCTACTGTCCATACGGACCGGTCTGGGACAAAAATCTGACCCAAAAAGAAATCCAAACCGTTTTCAAATTGATCGAAAAACATCTGAAAAAATCCAAACTGCATTTTTTTAGATTCAACCCGCCCGTTGAAAAGGATAAAAGCTTGAATATCGATAAACTAAAACTGTCCAAATCCAAAACCAAACAACCCCAAAAAACTCTGTTTTTAAAATTAAACCAAAGTTATGACAATCTGCTCGCTCAAATGAAATCCAAGACCAGATATAATATTCGGCTGGCTCAAAGAAAAAAACTGCAAGTTAAAAAAGGAATTTCCCAAAAATCAATCAACGATTTTTTAACGCTTTCCAGAATTACCAGCGAAAGAGATAATTTTAAAAGCTGGTCTAGCAATTATTATAAGACACTGATTAAAACTCTGCAGGAATATAAAATGATCCAAATTTATACGGCCTATTATAAAAAAAAGGCAATCGCCTCTAACATTGTCGTCTTTTTTAACGATACCGCAACCTACCTGCATGGAGCCTCCTCCAACGAACAAAGAAACCTAATGCCCACTTATGCTCTGCAATGGGCCGCAATCCAGGACGCCAAAAAAAACAAATGTAAATATTATGATTTTTGGGGCATTAATTCACAAAAATGGCCCGGCGTAACCAGATTCAAAGTCGGTTTTGGCGGTCAAAAAATAGAATTTCATCCCGCCTACGAAATTCCTCTCAATAAAAAAATTTATTTTCTCTACTCTCTTACAAGATTATTTTTCTAGAATTTTTATTCTTTCTTAATCTCCATATAACGAGCCATAAGTTTGGTCTGGGTCTTTTTATCCTTTTGGGCCTCGGCTTCCTTAATTTCTTCAAAAAGCTCTTTCAATTTAGCTTTTTTGTTAATTTCTTTTATCCTTTTAAGGCAGAAAGCCAAATCCCTTTCAGGTGAAAAATTGCCATTCCTGGATTCTTTTTCAATCTTTTCAAATAATTCCTCGCCGATCATAATTAATCTGGCGGTTTTTGTTTTTAACTCGCTGTCTTTAATTAGATTAAGATATTCATCGGGATCAGTAAATTTTTGATTGCTCTCGATTATAATCTTTAACACCTCGGCAATTTGGTTGTCCTTAAACTCGCCTAATAAGTCATAAACTTTAAGTCTGTCCTCATTGTCGTAATCCTTTGAATAAAACAGCATCAACATCAAAAGCCTTTTTAATAATCTATTAACGCCCGCTCTTTTTTTATCTCGATCCTTCGTATCCGTCTGAGAAGCCGGTTCGATTTTTTGAGCGTTAATCCGATCATAATAAGCTCTTTGTCTTTTTTGAGCCGTCTTATCGTTAAGCGCTTCATATAAAATATCGACTTTTATTTTGGAAGCCTCCGCCAGATTTTCCAGATAATAAGCTTGATCAATTTTATCGGGCAAAATGGCCACCTTATCTAAAAATTCATCAATCGCTTTTTTTCTGGAGGCGGAATCCGAAAAATCGGCCCTTTTTATAATTAAATCAAAATAATAATCCATTGCCGATTTATATTTTGAGGAAACGTTAAACCATTTATCCTTATCCTCAAGAACAATATCGGCTACATCCTTTCCGGTTTTTGAAATCGAGGCTAAATCAATCGCGCTTACATTCGCGCCGGCTGCCAAAGCCACATCAATTCCTTTTTTGGAGGCCTCGATTCCGGCTTCATCCACGTCAAAAGCAAAAGCGATATTATTGGAATATCTTTGAATAACCTTAATCTGCTCGGTGGTAACCGCCGTTCCACAAGCCGCTACCACATTCGATACTCCGGCTTTATGACTCATTACCACATCTAAATTTCCCTCTAATATAATACAAAAATCTTTTTGTTTAATCGCCTGCTTGGCCAGATGCAAACCATAAATAGCTTTACTTTTATCGTATAAAACAGTCTGAGGCGAATTGATATATTTGCCCATTTCGGTTTTATCCCAAGGCAGAACTCGACCGGAGAATCCGATTGGCTCTCCGTAAGAATTGGCAATGGGAAACATCAATCTGTTTCTGAACCTATCATAGTAATTTCCCGGCTTTTTTTTGCTCGACACCGCCAAGCCGGCTTTTTCTAAATCAAAAGCCGAAACTCCTTTTTCCTGAAACTTGTTCAAGATGAAACGCCAATCGTCAATCGAAAAACCCAGCCAAAATTTCTGAGCCAAATTTTTATCCACTCCTCTTTTCTTTAGATAATTTCGAACCTCCAAACCGGATTCTAACCTTAGATTCCGCATATATTCTCGAACGGCCAATCCCATAATCTCTCTTAAACGATTCGAATTATCGTCATCCTTTTTGCTTTTAAAACTCCTCTTTTCCAATTTAACTCCGGCTCTTTGAGCTAAAAGCTCTAAAGCCTCCCTGAAATTCAATCCCTCGATCTCCTGCACAAAGGTGAATATGTCCCCTCCCTTGCCGCAACCGAAACAATGAAAAATTTGCTTTTCCTCGCTAACCATAAAGGAGGGGGTTTTTTCATTATGAAAAGGACATAAAGCCTTATGATTGGCCCCGGCTTTATTCAATCTTATATAATTTGAAACCAGCTCCACTATATTCAATTTTGATTTTATTTCCTCGACTTCATTCATTTGTTTATTAAAATTATTATTTTTATAAATTCATATTAAATTCATTTTAACAATAAAATTTAAAAGATTACAACAAAACCCTAGAAGCTAATTCACCTAAAGTTCTTTACATTTTAACTAAAATCATTCATTAATAATTAGATTTAAAATAATTCCTTTTTAATCTTTAAATAATTAAAGATGAAAAATATAAAGCTTAAATCCCAAGAAAAAAAAGCTCTTGTGAAAAATTTCTCAGCCATCGA